>JAICHN010000520.1 GCA_025924845.1 Chloroflexota bacterium
GTGGTCTGGTATTTCATGTTCGATCCGGCGGAAGGCATGATCAATACCACGCTTCGCTTGCTTCATCTGGGGGGGATTGCGCAGGACTGGTTGACCAATGTACCAATCAACACCTGGGCCTTGATCGTCGCCGCGACCTGGCAGGGCCTGGGACCGAATATGTTGTTGTTTTTGGTCGGCTTGCAGAATATCCCGCGCGAACCGCTCGAAGCGGGCACCCTGGACGGCGCCGGCCCGGTGCGTCTCTTCTGTAGCATTACCTTGCCGCTCCTCCGTCCCATGCTCACCATCGTGGTCGGCATCGCCCTGATCAATAGTTTCAAGGTGTTCGACTTGATCTGGGTGATGACGCAGGGCGGCCCCTATCGCTCGACCGAAACGCTGGCCGTGACGATGTATCGCGAATCGTTCGTCAGTTTTCAGCTTGGCTATGGAGCGGCCATCGCCATCGTGCTGACCTTGATCGTGATGGTGGTGTCGGTGCCTTATCTTCGCACCATGTTTACCCGGGATGCGGAGGTGTTTTGATGAGCGCGACCCTCGCTCCCACCGGTCGCCGCGGCAAGCGCCGCTATGGTCTCCTGGCCATTCAGATCGGGATGCCGGTCCTGGCCATACTCTGGCTGCTGCCGTTCTGGTCGCCGCTGATCACCCCGATGAAGACCACCCCGGAATACTTTGCGACCTCGCCATGGGCGTTCCCCACGGATCCGGCCAACATCTTCGCCAACATTCAGACGGCCTGGCAAACCGCAGGCCTAGGCCCCGGCTTTCTGGCCAGCCTCTCTTACGGTGTGGTCGGGGCGGGCATGGCTATCGTGTTCGCCTCGTTCGGCGCCTTTGCTATCGCGCGGCTGCCCATTCGCGCCCCATTCTTCTGGTTTATGCTGGTGTTCTCGGGCACGATCGTCCCCTTCCAGATGTATCTGATCCCCCTCTTTCAGACCTACAATTCGGTCGGCCTCTACGATACCTGGATCGGCATGGCGCTTTTCTATACGGCGATCGCCATCCCCTTCTGCCTCTTCGTGATGCGGGGCGCCTTCTCTACGATCAGCCGTGAGATCCTGGAGGCGGCGCGCCTCGACGGCTGCCGCGACCTGACCGTGTATTGGCGCGTCTGCATGCCGCTGTCCCGCGGATCGATCGCCGTGCTGTTCCTGTTCCAGTTCACCTGGATCTGGAACGACCTGATCTTTGGTCTGGTGCTGTCGACCTCGGATGGGGTACGACCGGTCATGCCCACTCTGGCGGGGATGCAAGGACTCTACGCCACGCAGGGACCGCCGATCGTTCTGGCCGCCGCGCTGGTCGCCTCGCTCCCGACGATCATCCTCTTCCTCTTGCTGCGCAATTACATGATTCGCGGTCTTACGCTGACCGCCGGCGCCGAATAAGCGGAGGTTCCTGTTCATGGCCGACCGTATCAAACACGTCTACTTCTATCACCATACGCACACCGACATCGGCTATACCCACCCTCAGGAAGAGGTGGCCGAGCAACAGGCAGCCAATATCAGGCGGGCCCTGGATCTGTGCCGGCAGACCGAGGACCGCTCGCCCGAGTCGCGATTCGCCTGGACGGTGGAGACGGGCTGGACTCTCGCGCGCTTCTGGGAGCGTGCCGACGCGGAGCAGCGGGCCCAATTCGCCCACTATGCCCGTGAGGGCCGGGTGCAAATCACCGCTGCCTATTTCCATCTGACCCAACTTGCCCCGCCCGAACTGCTGATCCGCTCCCTCATCTCGACTCTCGACATCGCCCAGCGCTGCGGCGTCATGGTCGATACGGCGATGAGCAGCGATATCAACGGGGTGAATCTCTTCTATATCCATTTGCTGGCGCAGGCAGGCGTACGCTACCTGAACACGGCGATTAACACTACCAGGGGAGGATCCCCCCTGCCGAAGGAGCGGCCGGGCGGCTTCTGGTGGGCGGGGCCGACCGGAGAGCGGCTGTTTGTCTGGAACAACGATCATTACATGACCGGTAATGAGGTAATCTCGTTTCCCGACGCGCCGTCCTACGCGGGACTCGAGCAGTATCTCGCTCGCCTTGAAGCGCACGGCTACCCATTCGACACCGTGCTTATTCCCATGCAAGGGTTTCGGATCGATAACGCCATGCCCAACCTGGCCCTGTGCGACATGATTGAGGCGTTCAATCGGCAGGCAGGATATGCGCGATGCAGTCTGGTCACCCTGGGCGAGGCGTTGCGCGACGTGGCGGACCGCTACGGCGATCGCATCCCGGTCTATCGGGGGGCCTGGCCGGACTGGTGGGATGACGGTGTCGGATCGTCCGCCTTCGAGACGGGTTTGGTCCGTTTCGCGCACGGCGACTTGCTGACGGCGGAGAAAGCCGCCGCCCTTGCCACGGCGCTCGGCGCCCCCGACCCGTTTCCCACGGGTGAACTACACCTCCTGGCGGAGAATCTGTTGCATTATGATGAGCACACCTGGGGCTGGTGGCGCAGTGTCGAGGATCCGCACTCCCTTGAGTCGCGCGCCCTGGGTCATCGTAAGGTGCTCTACGCGGAGGATGCGGCGATGGAAGGTCGGCGCTATCGTGAGCGCGCCCTACGCGCGTTGGCTGCCCGCGCGGCGCCCGTGTCCGCTCATGAGCGAGTGATCGTCTTCAATCCATTGGCCTGGCCTCGGCGGGAGATCGTCCACTACAACGCGGTTTGGCGCAATCACGCCGACCATACGCCGGGCGCGGTACGGGTGCTGGATGCTCAGGGCCGCGCGGTCACGGCGCAATGCGAGGTGACCCACTATACGGGTCACCTCATCCCCCATACTGACCTTTGGGTTGAATTCGAGGCCGAGGCGCCGGCGCTTGGCTACGCGATCTATACGCTTGAGCCGACCGGCGAACCGGTGCCCGAGCGCGAGCAGGCCGAGGGCCGGACGATCGAGAATGCCTATTATCGGGTCGAGATGGACAAGAGCGGCACGGTGCGGAGCCTGGTCGACAAGGAACTTGGCCGGGAGTTGGTCGGCGCCGGGTCCTGGGGCATGAATCAACTGATTTACGAGACAATCACCAGCGCGGGCGGACGGGCCGATACTCTGGCCCCAAGTTATCCGCCCTTCGATTTCATGCCCGGGCGGGCCGATACGTCGCTCCTCACTCCATCCGAAGCGAGCATCGAGGTGCGGCGCGACCGCTTCGGTATGTCACTGCTCAGCACGTCCTCCATGCCGTGCTTCCCGTCCATCGTGCAGGAGGTACGGCTCACCGACGGTCACAAGCAGGTGGATTTCATCACACACTTCATCAAGGACGAAGTCGATGCCACCGAAGCGGCCTATCTGGCCTTCCCGTTCGCGATCCAACCCGAGACGGTGCGCTGCGACATCTCGGGCGGAGCGTTCATACCGGGCGACGAGCAGATTACCGGCACCGCGACCGACTGGTACAATCTCCAGCACGGCGTACAACTATGCACCGGCGACCTGGCATTGACCTGGCTATGCGCCGAGGCGCCGCTGGTGGAGTTCGGCGAGATGAAGACCGGCAAGACACCTTCACCGCCAATCCTGGAAAATGGGCTGCTCTTCTCCTACGTGCTGAACAATCACTGGATGACGAACTTTTTCGCACGTCAGGCGGGAGAAGTCACGGTGCGCTATCGTCTGCTCAGAGAGGCTGCATCCTCGGTCGGCGGGCTGGGGCGAGCGGGCCGCGAA
>JAICHN010000521.1 GCA_025924845.1 Chloroflexota bacterium
GAAGGCGCCTGGGGTGGGCGTGGGATCAGGCGCGGCGGGAAAGCGCAGGCACCAGGCGTGGGTCAGTTTATCGAGCACGGCACCGATGTCGAGAGTGGTAAAGCAGGCCAGGGCAATGAGGACCCAGACGACTTGGCGCATGGCGAACTTGCGGCGGCGCTGCTCGGTGGCGTGCTCGTGGAGCAGCACGGCATCAATGATGGATGGCGGGATGAAACGGTTGAGGGCCTCAAACGAGAGGGCTGTGTCGGCATTGCTCAGCGAGCGCCGGGATGGTAAGATGAGAGACATACGGTGGGTTTGTGGCTCCTTTGCATGGTGTAGCAACCACGATTATGCCACAAACGCCACCGTCTGGCTTATTTAAATGGTATTGGGGCTAGCCCCATGAGATCACGATTCCGCCCCCGGTTGCACAAAACTTACGCCAGACGGTCGCGCTCTTGAAGTGCTCGGTGTAGCGCACCCACAGGTCCACCTCCTTAAGGATGTCCAGCAAGCTGGCCATGGGCCAGCGCTCGAAGACGACCGCCTTGAGCTGGCTGAGGGTGCGTGGCTCCGGCTGGGCCTCCAGCGGCGTCACCGAGATCCACCTGTCCCCCTTCTTGAGGATCTTGACCCTGGGGTTCTTGGGCAGGGTGCGGTCCAACTCGGCAAGTTCGCGCATCATCTGTTGCTGCAGGTCGCGGATAAAGGTCTCCACGTCGAGCGGTTGCTTGAGCGCCGCGTAGTAGGTGGCACGCTGCGCGTCGAAATCGGCCGGCAGGTCCGCGTCGGGGTTGCGGTAGCGATCCGCCCCGGCAACCCAGATCTCCTTGCAGCGCAACTGCTCGCGCAGGGTTTCCAGCACGCAGAGTTCGTAGTTGATGCGGTTTAGGCGGACCTGGCCGTGCTTGTCCTCGCCGACGACGATCGGCCGCCAGAGGGCGCGGATCACGCCGGCGATGGGCACCGTTTCGCCGGGCGGGTAGTATTGCACGCTGCTCTCGGCGTACTTCCCCAGCAAGGCCAGGGCGTCGATCAGTGGGCGATGCGCATGGTTAGTTGTCCGTGATCTCGCGGCGGCGCAAGAAGCAGTACGCGGCGGCCAGGGTATAGCGAATGGCGTCGGGATGGCGACGGAGTTCATACAATTCCTCGGCGACGGCGCGCTGGCGGTAGCCGGAGAGGACTTTGGGGGCCAGTCCGGCGAACAACGTAGGCGGCAGATCCAGCTCCCGCAGGCGGGCGAGTTTGGCAATCTCACTCAGGGCGGTGTCCAGGCTGGGCCGGCGGGGGTCATGGCGCAGTTCCAGCCAGAAGGGGCGGTCGTCAGTCTCCGCGGCGTTCACCGCTTCCACGCTGGCCGGGCCGGGGCTGGCCGTTTGCAGCAACTGTTGGAGGCGCTGTTGGGTGGCTTCTGAGAGGCGGCCGGCGATGGTCGCAAAGAGCCGCTCTTCATAGGTGCGCAGGGCCGAGCGGATCAGGCGCAGGATGGGCTCAGGCGCGGGCGGCTCCAGGCGCAACTGGCGAAAGCGGGCGTAGACGATCTCCTGCAGGTGGGTAACTCATGTTACGCAGCACCAACATAGGGTAGACTTAGTGCATGAAGAACAAGGAACTGCTGGACTTGTACAGCGACTACCTGATTAGCGCCTTCGGGCCAACGACCGGCACCGGACTGGCGGCCTTACTGGAAGGTAGCCTCAGTCACGACCGCATCCAACGCTTCCTGGCGCAAGCCCAACTCACCCGCGCCGACCTCTGGCTGCTGGTCAAACCCCATGTACGCGCCGTTGAAGGGGACGATGCGGTGCTCATTATTGACGATAGCATCGCCGCAAAGCCCTACACCGCTGAGAATGACATCATCGCCTGGCATTATGACCACGCCCGCGACCGCACGGTCAAAGGGATCAACTTCATTAGTGCCTTGTACCATGCGCCGGGACCCGATGTCTCCTTGCCGGTCGGCTTTCGCATCGTCGCTAAGACCGAGCAGTATGTGGACAAAAAAGACGGCAAACCCAAGCACCGCTCCCCGATCACTAAGAACGAGCCTTACCAGGCGTTGCTGCGGGCGACCCACCAGAACAAGCTGCGCTTTCGCTATGTGCTCAACGACGTGTGGTACGCCTCGGCCGACAACATGATGTTCGTGAAGCACGACCTGGAACGCGATTTCGTCAAGCCCCTGAAGAGTAATCGCAAGGTGGCCCGCAGTGCCGCGGACAAAGCCGCCGGTCGGTATGTGCGTGTGGATACGTTGCCCCTGCAAGCGGGTGCCGGGCAAATCGTCTACCGGGAAGGAGTAGACTTTGCGCTCGTGCTATGCAAGCAAGCCTTCACAAACGAAGATGGCAGCCAGGCCACCCAATATCTGGTGAGCAGCGACCTCCAACTGCATGCCGAGCAGATGACCACCATCTACCGCAAACGGTGGAACGTGGAACCATATCACAAATCGTTGAAGCAGAATGCGTCGTTGGAAAAGTCGCCGACGCGCACGGTGCGCACGCAGACCAACCATCTGTTTGCGGCGCTGTGCGGCTACAGCAAGTTGGAAATGCTGAAAACCAAATGCCATCTCAACTATTTTGCCCTCAAGTCCAAGCTGCATCGGCGGGCGCTGCAGTTGGCCTTTGCTGAGCTACAGCAACTCCAACCTGTCGCCCTCGCTGCGTAACATGAGTGGGTAAGATCTTGCTCCTGGGCCAGCACGTCCGCGCAGAGCCAGGCGCTGAGCGCCTCGACATCGGCCCGTAGGGCTTCGCGGAAGCCGAAGAACTCGCGGATCTGCACGCGGTGATGATTGATCTGGCGCCCGCGCCAATCGTAGCGCAGGTGGTCGTCGGGCTCCACGTTCACCTGTTTGGCGACGTAGTCGACGACGCTGCGGGGGATCTCATTCTTGGCGGCGGGAAAGCGGGCTTCGAGCTGGAAGAACTTAAGCAGAAGCGCAAACCCGAGGCGGGTGGGGCCGGTCTTGTTGCCGACCAGCTCGAGTTCGTTGGGTAAGAGAGTCCACGAGTCGACAAGTTCGTCGATCGTCCAGTTGCGTTTCATGAGGGCGTCACTCCCGTGGGTGAAAAGAGGCAAACAGCAAGCGGGGAAGTGCCGAGAACTACCCGTGGCGGTACTTCTCCGCGCCGCCGAGTATACAACCCACCGAGAGGAAACGCAACTCAGGCGTGGAGCGCGTGCGAAAAGCTGGGTGGAGAGTAGAACAGAAGGACGAAAAGGAGCGAAGTGCCAACTCCAAAATGAAAAAGGGAACCACCCAATCTACTACTTATGATAATACTACCGAGTTGTTACATTGCGGTAAAATGCAGCAATGTTGGGTTTTGCCCTAGATCGCAAGACGATCCAGCCCTGGCTCAGTTGTGGGCGGTTCCCCGAACGGCGCCCAGGCCCGCCGCCCCCGCGCGCCCTGGACGCCTACCAGGCCTATCTGGCCGAACGCTGGCAGCAAGGCTGCGCCAACGCCGCGCAGCTCTGGCGGGAACTACGCGCGCTCGGCTATCGCGGGAGCTGCACGACCGTGCGGGATTATGTGGCCCAGCTGCGGCCGGGCCGCGCCGGCACCTCGATGCCCGCCCTGCGGCCGGGGTTGCCGCGCCCACGGGCGTTGAAGTGGTTACTGCTGCGGCCGGCGGCGGAGTTGACCGACGCGGAGTACCAGGTGGTGCAACAGGTGTGCGCGGC
>JAICHN010000522.1 GCA_025924845.1 Chloroflexota bacterium
GCCCCCGGCGCCCCCGGCGGCAGCCGCGCTGTACCGGATGACACGTGGCCGAACCAAGCGGGCCTGGAGACCCGCGCCCCTAGAACGTGGCCTGGACCTTAAAGGTAAGGCGCACTTCAGCGCACCCGGCCCCTTGCTTTCCGGGCGCGGCGTCTGGCGGTATGGTACATTGAGTGCAAGCGCCGGCAGGGCCAGGACGCCGAAGGCGGTTGGCCCTGGATGATCGGCGTAACCATTTGCGCGTGTGCATCGCGGCCAACGCCTTATCAATGGAGGCGAGAGAGCGTGACCGGCAGTAGAATTACCCGTTTCTGTGCGTGTTGTGGGCGACCGGTGATGCTTGTACGCATCATCAACCACGAGTCGGGGCAAATCCGACTGTACAGCGATGATACCGGCCCTTTCTACTACGGAAGAGTTTTTCTCTGTTCCGAAGAGTGCTGTGCGAGCATTTTGAAGGGTTTTGGCAGCGTCGATGCTTTCCAGGAGTGGGTGGGCGCCCCAGCCTATGCAACGGCCGTGGGCTCGTACCCCGGAGAGGAGTGATCCTTGTGCATCGCGGACGTTTTGGCGGAAATGCGCGGAAGGCGAAGGCCAAACTAACCGACGCCGTCTTTCATAAGATGATCGGTGCGACGGCACAGGCCGAGGCGCCGATTGGGGTGCTTCCAATCGAGGATGCCTCAGGCCCGGAGGCCGAGGCGGAAGAAGGCGAAGCCTCAACAAGCGTCGCGGTTCGTCTTGGCGGATCGTCGTCCGGAATGATGGCGGTACGATCCTTTGATTGTGCGAACTATCGCTTTGGCTACAGAGCTTGCGCGAACTGCAGGAATGAACAGGCCTATTACCTGCATCAGGACGACCTGGTAAACGGCGTCACTTTTCGTTGTCGAGTGTGCCGATTTGAAATGACGGTCAGTAGCCAAGCATAGTTTGGCGGTAGCGTAGGCCAGGCGCAACCTATTGCGCCTGGCCTACTTTTTTAGGTCTTAACCCCGGGCCAACCAAAGTGGCGCACCAGATCCTCGGCCCGCACCATCGCCACGATCGGACTGCCGTGCGGGCACACGGCCCGCGCCTCGCACCCCTGTAAGCGGCGAAGCAGCTCGCCCATCTCGTGGTCAGTCAAGGAGCGGCCCCGCTTGATCGCCGCGCGACAGGCCAGGTCAATCAGCAGCCGGTCGCGCCAGTCCTGGCCCGCTCCCAAACCCTCGGCCAGGCTATCCGCCAGGGCCGAAGCGGCGCCTTCGGGCATACCGAACGGTTGCGAGCGCACCAGAAAGGTGCGCCGTCCGAAGCGCTCGACCCGAAAGCCAAGCCTATGCAACTCGGGGAGCCTCGTCTCCAGTTCCCCGGAGTCGGCTTCTTTTGTCTCAAGGCGCACCGGCTCAAGCAGCTCCTGGACGGCTACGGCGCCGCCTGTTCGCGCCAGTTCCTGGTAAATTGCCCGCTCGTCGGCTCGGTGTTGATCTACAAGGTAGAGCCGACGATCCGCCTCGGCCAGAATGGCGGTAGCGAAAACCTGGCCCAGGATGCGCGCCTGAGCGAAGTCGGGCACATCGCCGTAGGGCGTCGTCCGTTCCTCAAGGCGGCGGTGAGACACGGGAAGTGCTCTTTGCCTTGGCCGGGCCAGGGGATCCTGAAGTAGGACTGCTGGGGCCGCGATGTTGCCGAGCCGATCTCGGATCACCGCGGACAAGGCATCGAGGAACACTTCCTCATCTTGCAGGCGGACCTCGAGCTTCGCCGGATGACGATTCACGTCGACCATCCGCGGATCGATCTCGATGTAGAGCACCGCCACGGGATGGCGACCCGAGGGTAGAAGGCCCTGATGGGCGCGCTCCAGAGCCGCCAGCCAGGCGCGAGGCCGTATCCACCGCCCGTTCAGGATGATGACGATACCCTCGGCATCAAGATGAGTGAAGCCCGGGTCGCCCAGATAACCGTGCACGATACCGGCGCCCACCGGGGTGGGTCCGAGTGGGGTGAGTCTAGAGACATCCGTCCCGAATACGGCGCCAAGCGCCCCAGCCTCGCCTAAACCTGAAGCGTGAAAGGCACGCCTGCCGTCCAGTTCAAGGGTAAACCGGACGCGCGGTCGCGCCAGAGCATAGAGGCGGGCCAGGCGGCGTAGATAGGCATGCTCGGCCCGCTGCGCGGGAAGGAACTTTCGGCGCGCCGGATGTTCCGCGAAGAGGTCGTGGACGCGAACGGTGGTGCCGCGGGCGCGAGCCATACGCCCATGTTCCACTACCTCGCCGTGCTGGAGCAGTATTCGGGCGCCGCTCCGCTCCTCTCCCGTAGCCGAGAGCGCGACGACCGTACCGACCGCCGCGATGGCCGCCAGCGCCTCGCCCCGGAAGCCGAGGGTGCGAACCCCGTCGAGGTCCTCGGGAGCGAGTGTCTTACTGGTGGCGAAGCGGGCAAAAGCGGCGGATAGTTCCTCAGCGGGAATGCCATGCCCGTCATCATGCACCGCGATCAGGTCGAGGCCGGCGGCACGTACCTCGATGGTAATCGAACCCGCTTCGGCATCCAGGGCATTTTCCACCAGCTCACGCACCACGGAGCCCGGCCGTTCAACCACCTCCCCAGCGGCAATCCGTTGAGCCAGGGCGGCGGACATAATGGTAATCGGGCGGCGCGTGCTGCTTTCCATGACTAGAGGGAGCGCGACGCGGCGCGCGGACGCCGTCCCTCGCCGGAGCCGAGCGCTTCCTTCCGTGCTTGCTGTTGCAGTTCGTGCAGCGCGTTGAGCGCGCCGATCGGGGTGGTGGCGGCAAGATCGATCGCCAATAGCGCGGCGAGGGCGGCGGGCTCGGCGGAGCGTTCGGCAACATGGAAGCGCAGCGGCGTCGGCTCCGGGTCGAGGTCATCCTGGCGCTGAGGAGCGGCGGTCCGGGCGTTGTGCGCGGCGACCAGATCCTCGGCCCGGCGCACAATTTGCTCCGGCATCCCGGCCATGCGCGCTACATGGAGCGCGAAGCTTTTGTCCGCCGTTCCCGCGGCGACCTTATAGAGAAACACTACCTCCGCCTCGTGCTCTTCCGCCGCCACGTAGAGATTGATCGCCCGAGGCCAGGATTCCGCCGCGCGGGCCACCTCATAATAGTGGGTGGCGAACAGGGTGCGCGCCGCCAATACATCATGCAGGTATTCCGCCACGGCATGGGCAATGGCCTGCCCGTCGCAACTGGTAGTACCTCGGCCTATTTCATCCAGAAGGACCAGGCTGCGCGGCGTGGCGAGCCGGGCAATGGCCGCCGTTTCGGCCATTTCGACCAGAAAGGTAGATTGGCCGCGCGCCAGATGATCGTGCGCGCCCACGCGGGTAAAGATACGATCGACCAGGCCAATCCGCGCTCGGCGCGCGGGCACGAAGGCGCCGATCTGGGCCAGGTAGACAATCAGGGCAACCTGCCTCAGATAGGTGCTTTTGCCTCCCATGTTGGGTCCGGTGACCACGGCCATGGCCGCGTCCTCGCCGCCCAGCCGGCAATCGTTGGCGATGAAGCCCTCCGGTCCCACCGCCGCCTCGACCAGCGGGTGCCTGCCGCCCTCAATGATCAGCCCAGTGTCGTCGTTCAGCTCCGGTTTGACGTAGCCGCGCCGATCCGCTACCTCGGCCAACGCGGCGGTAACATCGAGCCGGGCCAGCGC
>JAICHN010000523.1 GCA_025924845.1 Chloroflexota bacterium
CTCGTCCCCGTCGCCGGTAGTAACGAGGACGCGCAAGATGCTCGCGCTCCCAGCGGCTCAAGGCCAAGGCAAGACGCCAATTCGCCAACAATATCAATAATCCAGGCTAATCCGCCCAAGGGTGCGCGGTCGAGCACCCTTGGGCGGCAAGCCGGCGGTTTATGCTTTCAGCTACCCTCGCGAAGCCGGGCTAGTTCCGCCTCAAGCGCGGCGATGCGCGCCTCAGCGACACGGGCCGCCTGTGCTTCCGCCAGGGTGGGCAGCAATACTCCGAACCGATCGCGTGGACGGAGCAGTAGGTCATGTGCCTCCAGGGTCAGGCCAAGCACCTCGCTGAACAGGGCGCCGCTTTGCCCACCCGGCCAACGGACCCAACTTCCTCGGCGGTCCCTATGGTAGCCGGAGAGTTGGCGGCCGTCCGCGCCCAGCGGATCGAAGATCACGTACTCCCGTGCTCCCACCAGCCCGTAAAGCCGGGGCTTCTCGTGCGTGTCCCGCCTCACTGAAGCGGGTGAGACCACCTCCAGCACGAAGGCGGGAAAGGTGCCCTCGACGGCCACATCGAATGAAGTGCGGAGACTGCGCGGCGCGTAGGCCGCCAACAGGTCGGGCGCCACCTGGCCCACCGTTCCAACCTCTTTGGGGAAGCGCACCGCCAACTCCCCACTGACGTAGAGGTCAGGGCGATGGTCGGCGACGTACAGCTGCGTGATGCTGACGAGAGCGGTCAGCGCCTGCAGGTGCGGGTCCGCGGCGACCATCCAGGGGGACTCCTCCGTGTCGTCGGCGAAGGCCGACAGGAAGGCACGATCGTCCTCGATCAGGGTGGCCGGTGCTTCGTTCATGGGGTTGCCCTCTCTCCCGTAGAGTAACATAGGGCGATGGGCACGGTAGCCGCTTACCGACCTCGCGGGTGCGCCTCACATTTGTAGTCGAGGGCGCGCTCCTATTTCGGGTCCACGAAGCCGGCCGGCATCCGGCATCATTTCCACCACTGGGAAGCACCCCCACCGACTGCTGCCGGCAGCCTGGGCAGAGGCGCTCGCGGATCGGTTACTCCGATCGCGCCTGGTCCTGGGCTTCAGTCGGGGCCGCTGTTGGCTTCGTCCAGTTTCGGAAGGCGGCCAGCAGGTCGAGCTTGACCGCTTCGGGGAGCGCTTCCTCGCTCAGAGGACCCAGCGCCTGGATGGTTTGCCGCATCTGATCCACGTAGACCCGGCAGGGGGGGCAGATCGCCAAATGCTGCTCGAAGCGCGCCCGCTCAGCCGCCGAGAGTTCCTCCTCCAGATAAGCCGACACCAGATCGACCACGTCGCGGCAGGTGATGGTGCCCCGCGCGTTGTAGGCTTGATGGAGGTGCAGGCGACACGCCGCGCAGGTTTGCAGGTGGCCTACCATTCGCTCGCGATCCGGCTCCTGAAGCGTCTCGTCAAGGAACGCGGCAATCAGTTCGGCGCAGTCTGCGCATGTCATGGTAGCTTGGGCCCGGCCGCGGGCCCTCTCCCTTCCCAGAAATAGCGTTCGAGGGCGCCGCGAGCACGTGACCGTGCTCGATGTAGCAACACTCGCTGATTCGTCTCGGTTACGCCCAAAACGTTACACACTTCCGTGGCCGAACACCCCTGTATGTCCCGCATGGTGATCACCTGGCGCTGGGCCGGGGGAAGATCGGCGATGGCCGCCGCGAGACACCCGCGCATCTCGCCGGCCAGGGCCGCATCCTCCGGAGTGACCGGCCACGCGCGCGGAACCGCGGCCGAGGAGGCCCACCAGCCCGCTTCATCAAACCGATCGGACGCCACACCTCCATCATCGGATCCGTCCGCCGCGGCCAACGCGGAGAACGACATCGTCCGCGCCTCGCGTACCGCTCGGGTGCGGGCCCGATTGACCAGAATAGCGCACAGCCAGGTCTTGAGCGTGGACCGTCCCTCGAATCGGTGGACCCCGCGCACCACTTCCAGCCACGTCTCCTGCGCCACCTCTTCGGCGACCGACAACTCTCCAACATAGGAAAGGGCGAGATTGACCAGTAGGGCATGGTAGCGCTCTACCAGCGCCGCGAACGCACGCTCATCGCCGCGGCACAACGAAGCGATGAGGTCACGCTCGTCGCTCCGCGCAGGCACGCCTGGCCCTCCGGCGCCGGCTGCATCCCCTGGTTCCGGCGCGATCAGGTCACCGCCCATGCCGGCCCTACCTCCACTTGTCCGTACGATGCCGCGATCCTCTTCGAGGAGGGAACTGACGCCACGCGGATCATACCATGCCCACTTCAGGGCGTTCCCCATTGCCCCGAAGTCGGAATTTCGCCGCCGGAGCGGTGTAACGTTTCGACGCGCGGCGTGACTAAAGGCTGTCTGTGCGAGCGCGCCGCACAACAGGGCGTCAGGATTCCTGACCGCTACCAATCGACCATTAGAGAGAGAAGGGGCATCACACCATGCACATGCTGACACGAGTTGCTATGGCCTTGGGCGGCCTGGCGCTGACCCTGGCCGGTCCTGCCGGCAGCCTCGTCCCGGTCTCCGCGCAATCTCCATTCGAAGGCCGCGTCTACGTCAACGACAATACGGCCGGCCCGAACACCATCGCCGGTTTCGACCGCCGGCCCGACGGCACCCTGACCCCGCTGCCCGGCTCTCCATTCCCGGCGGGCGGCGCCGGCAGCGGAACCATTATCGGGTCCCAGGGCGCCCTACAGATGACGAGCGACGGGCGCTATGTGCTCGCCGTCGATGCGGGCAGTAATCAGATTTCCGTGCTCCGCGTCGTGGGCGCTTCGTTGCAAGCGGTAGGCAGCCCAGTCGCGTCGGGCGGCCTTCAGCCGATCAGCATCGCGGTGCATGGGAATCTCGTCTATGTTGCCAATGAGGGTAACGGCACCACCGGCAGCAACTACACGGGATTCACGCTCAGCGACGGCGGTCAGCTCACGCCGCTGAGCAACTCGACCGTGTCCTTGCCCGCTACGGCCGCCCCTGGAGATATCCTCTTTAACTCGACGGGCACTCGCCTGATTGGTACGGAAGTTGGCCCGGCCGCCGGCCCATCGTTCATCGACAGCTTCACCGTCGGCAGCGACGGCCGACTCACCGCCGCGCCCGGCTCTCCATTCCCCGCGCAGGCGGTCGGCCCCTTCGGCAGTGAATTCGGCCCGACCAATCCCACCCAGCTCTATGTCTCAAATGCCCATGGCGGCGCGAACGTGGGCAGCGTCTCGGCATACAATGTTGGCGCCACCGGTGTGTTGAACCCCATCGGCGCCTCACCGTTCGCGGACAAGCAGACCGCGCCCTGCTGGGTAGAGATCACCCAGGACGGCAAATATCTCTTCGCGGTCAATACGGCCGTCCCCTCCATCTCCCGATACAGGATCCTGCGGGATGGCTCACTGTCCTTGATCGGCAGCACGGTATTTAACGACCCGACCGGCCTCCGTCCCTTCGACGCGCGTCTCGATCCCAGCGGCAATCTTCTCTACGTGGTTGATGCCGGGCTGGACACGGTGAGCGCGTTCGCCGTCCACCAGGGCGACCTGCAAGAGCTGGATTCGTCGCCGTTCGCGCTGCCGACCGGGGCGACGCCGTTCGGCATCGTCGTCAGCTAAACCGCGAAGCGATCGTACCGGCAGGACGGCACCCGGTGGATCCACCGGGTGC
>JAICHN010000524.1 GCA_025924845.1 Chloroflexota bacterium
CAGTCAACAACTCTCCGGAAAGCCACACGATAGATTGAGGGTCACGTGCAACAGAATCCCGCGTTCTCTGTGTAGCTGCGATGGTTTGTTAGGCGGGATTCGACGGCGATAGGAGATCCCTTCGAGCTAGAGAAGCGTTGTTATGAGATGCCCCCTAAATCTGGTCCACGGGGAATGTGAGTCCTTATTACGCTAACACTTCATTGACAGTACCCGTGGCAACGCTTCCGCCGGGGTTCGGTACCCCAAGGCACTGTGTGGTCGCTCCTCGTTGTAGTGCCGGCGCCAGGCTTCGATCACCACCCGCGCGTGTCGTTCGTGCCAGAAGACCTCCTCGTTCAAACATTCGTCTCGCAACTTGCCGTTGAAGGATTCGATGTACCCATTCTCCCAGGGGTGGCCGGGCTCGATGTGCACCGTCGTGCTGCCCTGTCGCGCCAACCAGTCCTTGACCCGTTCGGCAATGAACTCCCCGCCGTTGTCGCTACGCACATAGGCCGGCGCGCCATGCTCCGCCACCAGTGCCGCCAACGTGTCGATCACCGCCACGCTATCCAATCGCCCTTCCACGCGAATCGCATGGCACTCCCGCGTGTCCTCGTCCACCACCGTCAGCAGCTTGAGCACCTGGCCGCGCTCCGTCCGGTCGAACAGGAAGTCATAGGTCCAGACATGATTGCGTCGCGCTGCCGTCATTGGGCGCTCCGCCGGTGGGGTCCCGCGCCGCCGCCTGTGCCGCCGGCGCGGCAGGCTCAACCGCTCCTCCCGCCAGATGGCCCACACCCGCTTGTGATTGACCACCAGCCCATCCCGCCGCAGCAAGGCTGCCACACGGCGATACCCATAGCGCCGATGCTGGCGGGCCATGCCCACCACCGCATCCCGCACTGCGTGCCGCTCGGTGTCCTCGCGTGCCTGGTATCGGGAACTCGAACGACCCAGACCTACCACCCGACAGACCGCGCGTTCCGACAGTCCATAGCCCTGCAACTCCACCGCCACGCTGCGCAACTCGCTCACTGGAGCCCCCTTTTTACGAGGACCTGCTTGAGGGCCTCGTTCGCCGGCAGTTGTTCCGCCACCAGCCGCTTGAGTCGCTCGTTCTCCGATTCCAGCTGCTTCAATCGGTCCACCGCCGGTTGCTGCAGCCCACCATACTTCTGTCGCCAGCGGTAGAACGACTGCTCCGAGATGCCGTGTTTCCGGCATACGTCTTGGATCGAGGCCGACCCTTCCCCTTCATGCAGGATCGCGATGATCTGTTCGTCGCTGTGTCGCTTCCGCACGTCCGCTCCCTCATTTCAGGTCTCGGACTCTCATTCTACGTGGTCCAGTTATTGGGGGGCAGGTCAATACGCATCCACGCCCGGTGCCCCATGAGACGACCAAGCACGGTGGATGACCGAATGTGATTCTCAGTCGTTAAGGAGTTCTCAGCGGCGTACAATAGCACAGTAAGGTGGTTTGGGAAACCAGGCAATGTCGGCTGAGTTGGCCGGCACGGGAGATGGACATCCACGATAGCGACGAAGCTTGCCCTGGTGGAGACGGAAACCTATGAGCATGCGGGCACCGAGTCGGATCACCGCGCGGCAATACCTTCGCTTTGAGCAGTCGGCGCGGGCAAAACACGAGTATCGCGGCGGGCAAGTCTTTCCGCTGGGTGATCCCTACACACCGGTCGATACGGAGGTGGTGATCGGCCGACAGCCGGAACCCCCCGTGCCAATGCCGGGCGCTTCCGACACCCATGTCAGCATCGTGCAGAATCTGGTGGTACTCATTCGCCCCCATCTGGGCGTGGGGCCGTGCCGCCTCTATAGCACTGATATGCGCGTGGAGAGTGCGACCGGCGATTATCTCTATCCGGATCTTGTGGTCACCTGTGACGAGCGCGACCGGCAAGATCCGCTGATGAAACGACACCTGACCCTGATCATCGAGGTCCTCTCGCCCTCAACCGAGGGCTACGATCGTGGCGAAAAGTTCGACGCCTTCGCGTCCGCACCGTCATTGGTTGAGTACGTATTGGTAAGCACCCGCGATCAACGGGTGGAAATCTGGACACGGCATGAAGGACACTGGGAACGGACGACCCATCTCCCGCCCGCCCAGATCCCCCTCACCACAATCAATCTTCTTGTCTCCTTCGAGGCGCTGTATCTTGGCGTCCAGTGGGGTCCGCGCCTCCTGTCCTCCGAGGACGACAGCGAGGCAAGATGGTGATTGCCTTGTGTGACGCTGATAGCGTGCGGGAGGGGATTCGCGTGGGCCGTCTATTGGTTTGAGGACAGGATCGCGCGCGGCAGCGTGGTCAGGCGCTCAGCGCCGTCCGCCGTCAGTAAGAACAGATCTTCAGTCCATAGCCCGCCCATTCCCAACTCCAGGCAGACGACTGCCCCCGAGTCGATGGGAACATCATCGGGCGCGCCGTCATCCGGTAGAGGGAAATATGGCTCATTGGGTGAGCAGAAGCGGGGTGGCTCGTGTGTCTCCAGGCCGATGCCATGTAGCTGGAAGATAAACATGGGATCAGCACCGGACCAGGGCGCCGCGGCGCGTGTGGCCGCCGCGTAGGCATCGCGGAGGGACAGCCCTGGACGCACCGCGCCAATCATCGCATCCTGCATTGCCGCGACGGCATCCGCGCGCAATCCGATTTCATCGGATGGAGGCTCACAGGCGATCTGGCGTGCCATGTCCGCACGGTATAAGTCGTGGATGCCGCACAGGTCGATGGTGAGTACAGTGCCTGGCGTGATCGTGGGCGGCAAGTCCAACATCTCTGTCCCATCCGGATGAAAGATCGATAGGTGTACTCCTTCAAGGCGACTACCCTGGGGCAAGGGCGCCGTCATTGCCGCGTCTTGAACATCGGCAAGGCGGTGGCCCGGCTTCGCGGCGACTACGGCAGCCATGATTGCCGCTTCCGCCGCACTGACCGCCGCACTGACCGCCGCGATCTCGGCGGCGCTTTTCCGCATGCGCAATCGGGCGAAGATACGGTCTCCAGGGACGAACGTCACGTTAGGGTTGGCGGCACGCAAGGCATCCAGGATCGCCACCGGTATGCCCATGCTTTCGATCCCAATCCGGGCCTGAGCCAACCCGAGGTCACGTAGCGTTGCCGCCAGTACCGGGAAAGCGAAGTTCAAGTGATAACCGGGATAGGTACGCACTTCGATCGCCCCGGTCGGATCGGCGGGACACCAGCGGTTGGTCACGGCCACCGGTGGACCGTCACGGTGGACGATCACGAAGAGGCCGCTATAGTCCCACTCTCGCAGCAAATGGCCTACCAGGTAGTGTACGTTCGCCTGGAATCCCGCATCCCAGGGACGACAGGCCAATACGGCGTCTACGTCTTCCCACTGTAATAAGTCACGCAAGGCGTCCCGATCTATCGCCGGCATCACTGCTTCTTTCCCGAGGCGGCAGTTGAGTTCAACATCAAGACCGATAGGCGCCGCTTACAACCCCGCTACGCTCTCGGCCACTGCGTCCAGAGCACCGGTCAGACCGGTCACCAGCTCGTCCGCCTGCGCCTCGGTCAGGATCAGGGGCGGGGTCAACTTGATGTGATCGCCCGCCACGCCATCGAGCGTGCCGCTGCCCGGGTAGA
Source organism: Chloroflexota bacterium (assembly GCA_025924845.1). The sequence continues at coordinate 3,623 of JAICHN010000524.1, forward strand.
CGATCACGCCGCGCTTCAGACTCTCTTCCAGCACCAAC
>JAICHN010000525.1 GCA_025924845.1 Chloroflexota bacterium
CCGGTCCCGGTGGCGTTTTAAGTAGCGCGGTCCGGCTAGCTGAGTCTCTTGCTCCGGCCTGCCGGAAGGCGACCACCAAACTGTCGACATCGGGGTACCGGTCCTCCGGCCGCTTAGCCGTCGCCCGCGCCAGCACTTCATTTACGCTCCCTGGTACGTCCGCATCACGGCCCAACAGCGGAGGTAGCGGCGCATGTAATTGCTGATCGAGCACTTCCAGCGGTGTACTCCCCCTGAACGCGGGCTGGCCGCTCAGCATCTCGTACAACACCAATCCCAGACTGTAGACATCTGTGGACGGGCCGACGGGCGCTGATTGTATCTGCTCTGGTGTGAGATAGGCAGGCGAGCCGATGATGGTTCCCGGCACCGTCTGCTCTCCGGTTCCGGTCAGCCCCAGATCTTTGGCGATACCAAAGTCCGCCAGATACGCGTTGCGGTCCTCGTCCAGCAGGATATTGGCCGGCTTTACGTCCCGGTGGATCACGCCCTGCCGATGGGCCAGCAGCAGTGCAGGGCCAATCTGCTCCAAGAGGTGCGTCGTGGCTGCCAACGACCAGGTACCCGCCGCTAACGCCGCTTGCAGACTGCCGCCGCGTACCCAGCGCATAACCAGGTACGCGCCGCTCGGGTCCCGCCAGTAGTCGTAGAGCGGCACGATGTGCGGGTGTTCTAAGCGGGCCACGAACTGGGCCTCCGCTTCGAAGCGGCGAATAAAGTCGGGTTGATTGGCGTATTCCGCGCGGATAATTTTGACGGCTACTTCCCGCCGGATTCCTGGCTGGATCGCCCGGTAGACGGTGCCGAACGCCCCGCTGCCAATCGGTTCCTCAAGGACGTACCCTTTAAGTTCGGTGCCGGGAGCAGCAGGCGGGGTAGGCGCAGGAGTCCCGCGCGCCCAGCGCACGAAGGCGGCCCGCTCAGCGATCGGCACATCGAGAGAGGTGACCAGTAGCTCAGCAAGCTGGCGTGAAGGACGGGCGCGGCCCGTCTCGATGCGGTGAATCATATCGGCCGAGCAGTGGACCCGCTCGGCTAACACATCCTGAGTCAGGTCCCGGGCTCTGCGCTGCTGGCGCATCCACGCCCCAAACGACGGCCACTCGTCCATCGGTATTCCCATTTCTCGTCGCTCTCAGGATTTGCCCAATGTAGATGGATGGCCCCACTGCCCCGTTCCGACTTTCTTTCCGAGTTTTTTTCCCAATGTCTTCCACCTTACTATACCACTTTTCCCTTCTAGAGAGAATAGGGATTTGCTTTAATGGGGCCAGATGTTCATTAACACACAACGAAAGGAGATCGACCATACACACAGAATCTCGACAAGAATCTTACGAGGTAACACCGTCCGATCTGTCAGCCAGAGGTCACGGCCACCTCACCCCCTTGATCGAGTTAGGCGGGTACCGGCCCGTCCACCAGCCTCGTGAAGGTAACAGCTCCGGGACAAGCTGGGGAGGAATACGGATCCCTAACCCGCTTGTTCTACTGGCTATTCGCCTAAAGTCTCAGTGCGGAATCGCACTCAGCAGTAAAAGAAAACGGAGGTGGTAGTTATTGAAAAACCAATTCCATTGGCCGTTGTGGGAGATAGGTAGTTCACTAGATACGGGAGATAACTCTGATGAATGACAAGCATCCTACCGAATCGATAACAATCGCAAGTTACACTAAAAAGGAGGCATTTCCAATGTTGGAGTTCATGAAGCGATTCTACAAGTTCGCAGTGTTAATGACTGTGCTTGGCCTGTTGCTGAGCATCGTTTCGTCGGGCCAGCCCGCAGCCGCGGCCACGGGCAGCACCGATCAATTCACTGTCAATAGGCCGGTGGCCTCGGGTGCCCTACCGTTGAGCCCGCTGCATGTCTGGACGCGCGACGAGATGCTGAAAGCGATCCCTTATCCGGAGCCGGCCGCAGCAACGGCGCCCGACGCGCCCCAGGACCTGCCCAAGCCGCATGGTCCCGTAACGGCGGTTCCTGGTGGGAGTCCGGCGACAAGCAATGCCTTGAATCCTTTCCCGGCCCTCGCGGCGCCGCTCAACCACGCCGGCACCGAGCAACCCACCTATAGCTATCCTTTCCCCTATTTCGAGGGTGAGGTTTCCGCCTCGAACACCAACCAGTATCCATACATCACCGTCGGTAAGGTCTTCTTCCTGCAGGACGGTGTGGCCTATGTCTGTTCAGGATCGTCGGCGGCGGGTCGGGGCATTTGGACGGCGGGCCACTGCGTCTTCAATCCGACGACCCACCGGTGGCACACGAATTGGGTCTTTGTGCCGGCGTATCGCGATGGCACCGCGCCCTTCGGTCAGTGGACCGCCCAGGAACTATGGACCACTGGCGGCTGGTACTACAACGGCAAACTGGCCTATGACATCGGCATGGCCGTCCTCTACCGCGATGTCTACGGCCGCAAGATCTCGCAGGTCGTCGGCTGGCTGGGTTACATGGCGAACTATAGCCGCGCCCAGTACTTCACGGCCCTCGGCTACCCGGCCCAGTATCCCTTCTCTGGCGGGCGGATGACGGGCTGCACGGCTCCTCATGCCATCGACGACTGGCAGGGTGCGGATCCGGCGACGATGGGCATTGGCTGCGACATGAATGGCGGATCGAGCGGTGGGCCGTGGGTTGTCGACTTTGGCTGGGGCGGCGGCAACTGGGTGAACAGTGTGAACAGCTACAAATACACCGGCTGGCCGGGGGCTATGTTCGGTCCCTACTTCGGTGATGCCGCGATCAACTTGTACAACACGGTGACTCCCAGGTAGCACCTGGCCTGCTGACTAGCCAGCAGCGTAGGGGCGCGAGATTTCGCACCCCTACGTTCGGATTCTTCGAACGTCCGAGCTGCGGCGTGGGAACGCAAACTCCGATCGTAGCGTCTAGGACATTGTAGTGGATGCGGCAAACCCACATGTCTAGGCTTCGCGTTTGCTGCATCGATTCCATCGGTTTATTTATTGGTTGGGGCATAAAGCTCTAACATGCTACCCTGAGGTTCAGGTTGCAGTAGCTCTGATCGCATGAGAAATCTATAGCCCGGTCAGTAGCTCATAAACAGGAGGTGTATCATGGTCACTCATCGAGGTAGGGCTCGCGTGCTAGGGATGTTCTTCGTGGTGCTCTTGGCTGTGTTTCTCGTGATCGCGTGTACCGGGGAGCAGAATGGGGGAAATCCGGACACAGACCCGGCGTCATCGCCGCGCAACCCGTCGGCAACTCCTGCCGATCCTATTTCGTCGGGGCAGCAGCCAGGCTCACCGCATCCCTGGACCCCGGAGGAAATGGCCACCGCCCAACCGTACCCGATGCCGCAAGCATCCGGAACCAACCCTCCATCGGCAGCCTCGAACCTGACTCCTCAAGGGCCGGCAATACAGCAGCCAGGTAGCCAATCGGAGATCCCGGTGAAGCCCAGCAATCCGCCGGCTACTTCTACTGCGCCCATTTCGTCGGGGCAGCAACCAGATTCACCAGATAGCTGGACTCCCGGCGAGATGGCCACCGCTCAACCCTATCCGATGCCCCATGCGTCGGGAAGTAATCCGCAGCCGGTAGTGCCCTACTCCACGGCAGAAGGGCCGGCGCCGCAGAAGGAAGACGGCCGGCCTGGGATCCCGGCGCCATCGCCGCGCAACCCGCCGGCAAC
>JAICHN010000526.1 GCA_025924845.1 Chloroflexota bacterium
CCGGCAAACAATACCCCCTCTAAAATATAGATGGTGAACACCTGGCCGCGTGTGGCGCCCCTGCTTCGGATCAAGAGGACCTCACCGGCCTGCCGCTCCAGCACCAGCCCGGTAGTCACCACGACGGCGTAGAGGATGAGTACGGCGACCGGCCCCACCAGGATGAGCAGAATCGAGGGCAGCAAGTCATACTGGAATTGAAAGCCGTCGATATCCAGGCTGAGCGACTCAAGTAGCCCGGCCCCCGGCGCCAGGGCCGCCACCCTACTGTTCACGCGGGTCAGCTGGTCGAGCAGCGCGTCGGCGTCGGATAGATGAATGGCCCGGAGGTCGGTGTGCTGCAGCCAGTAGTAGGACGGCTCGAACAGGGTTTCGTGGGCGGCGAAGCGCTGAAACGTGGCGAGATCGGAGGTAATCAGGACATTCGGCACCGAATCCTGGCTGCCGACGCTCCAGTATGCACCGTTGGGATCGGTAGGCGTGAAGATACCGCTGATCGCCAGGATGGGCTGGATCGGCCTGACCCCGTTGGCCGAGAAGGCTACTCTATCGCCCACGTGCAGGTGCAGGCGTTGCGCCGTGACACTTGCCACCATGACGCCGGCTGCACCGTCCGGCACGGCGGGCGCGGCGGCGAGCGTGCCGGCGACGAGATCGGCATGATCGGCGGCCCCTTCGTCATAGTCCAGCGCCGCCGTGGTCAGCGCGCCGGCGGCGAGTGAGACGGGCGCGCCCCGTTTGCCCTGTATCCGATACAGGCTCACCGCGGCGGTGCCGTGATGCACGCGCGCCATGTGCAACGGGAGGCCCAGATCGCCTGACTCCTGCCGGCGAATATAGTGGTCGAGCGCGCTATAACGCGCCTCACTCAGTGCGACGTTGCCCAGGCTGACCGCGAAATAGGTGCTGCCTGAGTCGGTACGCAGACTGGACTGGAGCATGGCGTCGCCCATCGCCGCGCTGTAGAGGGAGACGCCCGCGACCAAGACGACCGCCACCAGCGCGCCCACGAAGCGGACAGCCAACAAACCGGGGCGCGCCAGGGTCCGGCGCGCCACGTACACGGTTAGGGTGCGGATAGTGCGTAGGGCTCGCCGGAAAGCACCTCCTTGTAGAATGGTCATACCCGATATTCGGACACCGCCCCGCCAGGCGCCGGAAACGGCGCCGCCAGCCCTGCCTGTTCCGCGTCGGTGAGCAAACGGTCGACACCTTGGTCTACCTCGTCCAACGTAGACGCCCCCACGCCGTACTGCTCGATCAGCCGGGTTCGGGCGAACGACAGCGGATCGCGGGCCCGCCAGCGATCCAGTTCGCCGGCGGGACGGTAGCGGCCGGCATCGATGCGCGAGTGTCCCACAAAGCGGTAGGTCAGAGCCTCGATGAAGACCGGGGCGCCCGCGCGTGCCTGCTCAACAGCCCGTTGGGCCGCGGCGCGTACCGCCCACAGATCGTTGCCGTCGACTTGCGTGGCGGGGATGCCGAGCGCGGTTGGACGGGCCAGAATCTCTCCTGCCGTCGATTGAGCCATCGGCGTGAACTCACCGTAGAGATTGTTCTCGCAGACGTAGACCACGGGCAGGGCCATCACCTTGGCGAAGTTCAGGCACTCGTGGAAATAGCCCTGGTTGGTGGTACCGTCGCCGAAGTAGGCCACGGCCACCCCGCCCGTACGCTTGAGAGCCAGCGCCGCGCCGGTAGCGGCGGCGATCGAGCCGCCCACGATGCCGAAGCAGCCGATCAGCCCATGCTCCAGATCGACCACGTTCATCGAACCGCCCCGGCCGCCGCAAATACCGGTTGCCTTGCCCAGTAACTCGTCGAGCAGGCGTTGCGGCTCAAGTCCCAGGCCCAGGGCATGACCATGGCCGCGATAGGTGCCCGCCACCCGATCCCGGCCCTCCAGCACGCTGCCCACCCCGACCGCGACCGCTTCCTGTCCGGAATAGAGGTGCGTGGTGCCGTAGACGTGCCCTTCCACGAAGAGGCGCTGGATCAGATCCTCAAACCGGCGTATCAAGACCATGCGCCGATACAATTCAAGATAGAGATCGACGCCTTCGGCGCCGGCCGCGCGGACGGCCGTTGCCTGACCGCTGCTGTTGCCCTCACTCATCGCCTTCCTCCTCTGGTCTAGGTGTCGCGGGGTTAAACACCGGGGCCTCCGGCTAAAGCCGGGTGTGCGGCAGGGCGGCCCACACATCCGGCTTTAGCCGGTTCGTTTTTCCTACCATCCGGCTTTAGCCGGAGGATCGTGGAAACCATTACATTCGCGCCAGGATCGACTCCACGATGGCGTCACAACTGGGCAAGAAGGCATCCTCCAGGGGCGGGCTGTAGGGGATCGGCGTGTCGGGAGTGGTCAGGCGCCAGACATCGTCGAGTTGACCGAGACCGCCCTCGGCGGCCAGGCCCAGCACCTCGCCGGACCAGCCGCCGGTGGCCGGCCCTTCCTCCACCACGAGCAGGCGGCCGGTCCGGCGCACCGAGGCGAGGATCGTCTCGCCGTCCAGCGGGCGGAAGCTGCGCAGGTCGATCACTTCCGCTTCAATGCCGCGGGGCGCCAGAACCTCGGCCGCCGCCAGGCAGTCATGGACGCTCCGCATGGCGCTGACCATAGTGAGGTCTCGTCCCTCGCGCCGCACAGCCGCCTTGCCGAGCGGCACCGTTTCATCGGAGTCGGCAACATCGCCCACCACCGAGTAGAGGCGCTTATGCTCGAGGAACAGCACCGGATTGTCGTCACGGATCGCCGCCTTCAGCATCCCCTTGGCGTCGGCCGGGGTGGCGGGCGCCACCACCTTGAGTCCCGGCACGCCCATGAACCAGGAAATCGGTAACTGCGAGTGGATAGCCCCAAAACGACCGCCCGCCCCGCAGGCGGAACGCACCACCAGGGGCACGGATGCCTGCTCATTGGAGAGATACCAGTACTTAGCCGACTGGTTCACCAGGCTATCCATGGCCAGGGCCAGGAAATCGCCGAACATGATCTCGATCACGGGGCGCAAGCCGCAGACGGCGCTGCCAAAGGCCGCCCCAGACAGCGCCAACTCCGAGATCGGCGTATCGAAGACACGGTCCTTGCCGAACTTCTCGTACAGACCGGGCGTCACCGCGAAGACGCCGCCTGCAGCCGCCACATCCTCGCCGAAAAAGATCACACGGTCATCGCGCGCCAACTCTTCGTCCAACGCATCGCGTATAGCTTGCCGGAACATGATCTCAGCCACGTTTGCTCACTCCTTCGTCAAGAGATTCTGCATGTATTCATTCTTCAGGAAGAATGGCGACGGCGCGCACCGGCGCGGCGCTGGCCCCGCGATAAGGGATGGGCAACACCGAGACCGTGAACCCGTGCGCGATCGGGATCCGGTCGAGATTGATCAGGTTCTCCAGGTGATAGTATTCGCGCTCGAGCATCACCATATGCGCCTCCCAGAAGGTGCGGCGCTCGAACATGCGGGGCACCGGCACGTCAAACCCAATCGCGTCGATCCCCATCATCTTGATATCGCGATCCAACAGCCAATGCACGGCCTCCTTGCTCATCCCCGGATGGTCCGTCAGGTACCGCGGCTCGGTGCGATAGCGCGCCGCGTCGGTGCGGATCAGCACGATGTCCAGCGGCTGCAAGGCATACCCGGTGCGGGCCAG
>JAICHN010000527.1 GCA_025924845.1 Chloroflexota bacterium
GCTGACGGTGCGGAGACGGCGGGCCTGGAGACCCGCGCCCCTACCATGTGGTCGCGACCACATACGCGAGGCGTACCCACCAGGTACTAGGTTCTACCGTATGACCCAGGCTCAAGAGGAACGCGAAAGGATCGGCCGCCAGTGAGTAGCGCCGCCGACGAGTTGTTCCCTTTGATGCCCTTCGCCGACGCGGCGCTGCCGGTGCTCCAGGACCGCCTGCGGGCCGTGGTGGACAATGAAGCGGGAACGCGCGAAGGCTCCGATATCGAGCACCTGCATGATATGCGCGTGGCCTCACGCCGGCTGCGCGCCGCGCTGACGGCGTTTCGTGACTGTTTTCCCGCCAAGGACTACCGGCCGGTACGCACCATGGCGGCCCGGCTGACCCGTTCCCTGGGCGCCGTACGCGACCTTGATGTGCTCCTGGCCGAGCTTCGCAAACTCAACGCCAAGGTGTCCGTGGAGGAGCAAGCCGGCTTCCATACCCTGATCACCGCGCTGGAAGCGGAACGGGCCGCCGCTCGCCCGCTCCTGCTCCAAACCCTGGATTATTTGCATGTGCATGGGTTCCGTCATAAGGTGCTCTCGCTCGGTAGGCGGGCGCGCGGGCATAGCAGCCCCTTACAAGCGCATGCCCGCCGACAGTGCGTAGCCGGCCTGGCCGAACTGTACGGCTATGCTCCGTACGTACATGACGAGGCGCGTGATAAGGAATTGCACGAGATGCGCATCGCGGCTAAACGCCTGCGCTACGGCATGGAGATTTTCCGCGCTTGTTTTGGCCCGGATATCGCCGACCGCATCGGTGACGTGAAGACTATTCAGGACAAAATCGGCCAGATCCATGACGGTGATGTGCTGATTGGGATCGCGCGCGAACAGGGGCTGGCTCTGGCAAGCCGTCAGTTCACCGATCTGGCGGCGCTTGCCGCCACGCCCATGAAAACCCAGGAGCGGGTCGCCGCGCTGCGTGCCTCTCTGACGCCGCCTCAGGGCAGTGACCCTCGGCTCGGTATCCTCACCCTCCTGGGGAGGAAGGTCGAAGAGCGCCACGCGCGTTACACTGATTTTACCCGGTGGTGGGACGAGCAGGACAGTGCCGGCCTTCGGGGGAAATTGTACGCTTGCCTCACCGTGGAGGCGGGCAGGGAGGGAGGCGAATGAGCGTGCCCGCGCCTGTCGACTCCGCGCCGGGGCGGCATGACCGGGCGGCCGGCGATCCATCCTTCGGTCGTCGCGTTGCCCTTACCGTGAGGATGCATGATGCGTATTGCCGCTTTTTCCGACACCCATGGTAATTTGCCTGCCTTCGAGGCGGTGCAGGAGGACATGGCGCGTCACGGACCGTTCGACCATGTATTGATGGCGGGCGACCTGGTGGCGGGCGGTCCGTATCCGGCCGAGACCCTGGACGCGATCCGTGCCATGAAAATACCGGTCGTGCTGGGCAACACGGACTATTACCTGATCGCCGCGCCGGATGACCCGGAGTTGCCGGCCCTCGACCCGGGCGAACAGGCCATGAATGCCTGGGCGGCGGAGCGGATTGGTCCCGAGGGCCTGGCCTATTTGCGGATGCTGCCCCGCCGCTACCATCTGCCTGGACCTGGCGGCGACATTATGATGGTGCATGCCAATCCCGACAACCTGGAAGACGCGATCGGGCCGAATGAAGACGAGCGTGCCCTGGAGGAGCGCCTGGCCGGCGTCGAGGCGACCGTGCTGCTGTTCGGCCATCTGCATATCGCCTACCAACGCCGTCTAGGATCGCTTCTCCTCGTGGATACCGCCAGCGTGGGCTTCCCGCGCGACGGCGACCATCGCGCCGTCTGGTCCGAGATTCACTATGACGAAACCGGCTGGCACGCCGTGATCCATCGGGTCCCCTACGATATGGAGGCGGTCGCCCTCACGCTGGAGCGGTGTGGCATGCCCAACGGTAAGAAACGAGCCAAGATGCTGCGTCAGGCCCGCTACAAACACCGGTAAGGGCGGCCCCGTCCCGGCTTGGAGCTACATGATCTGTCCCAGCTGTAGCGTAGGTTTAGGATCCCCGCTCATCCGGCGGGAGGCGGGTTGAACACAATCGACGCCAGAAACTTCGCCGCTTTCCTGGTCCCTTCCTCCAGGCCCATCAACGGATCCTCATGCTCGATGCTCAAAACGCCATCATAGCCCGTCATTTGCAGCACGCTCACGAAGTCGCGCCACCAGCCCGCGTCATGTCCATAGCCCACGGCTCGGAACACCCAGGACATGTCGGCCGGCACGGCAGGCAGCGTCGTGTCCAGGCAACCGTTCACCGACGTGTTCCGCGGGTCGATGCGGGTGTCCTTGGCATGGACGAAGCCGACCGCCGACCCCAGGGTCCGTACCACTTCCAGCGGGTCCATGCCCTGCCACCAGAGATGGCTGGGGTCGAGGTTGGCGGCGACGACGGGACCTATGGCCTGGCGCAGGCGGAGCAGCGACGCCGTATTGTAGACGCTCATCCCAGGATGCATCTCGAAGCACAGCGTCACGCCGTTTTCGCGGGCCAGCGCGGCGGTATCGGTCCAGAACGGCAGGATCACCTCGTCCCACTGCCAGGCCAGCAGTTCGGCGAAGTCATTGGGCCAGGTGAAGGTGATCCAGTTGGGATGGGTGCCGCCCGGTGATCCTGGGCAGCCGGTCATGGTGGCGACGCGGTCCACGCCAAGGGCGCCCGCGAGGCGGATCGTATCGCGGACCACTCCGGCATCATGCGCGGCCAGATCTTGCCGAGGATGGATCGGATTGCCGCTGCAATTCAGGGCGCTGAGGAGTATTTCCCGCCGGGCCAGGGAGTCGAGCAGGCGTTTGCGCGCCGCCGCGTCCTCCAGCATCTCGGCCAGTTTGAGATGAGGGGCGGGCGAGAAGTTGCCGGTGCCGATCTCCACGGCGGTGATCCCCCACTCCTGGTAGCGATCGAGCGACTCCTCGAGGCTCAGATTCAGGGTGCTGTCGGTGAAAACGCCAATGCGCACGAACGGCTCTCCTTATTGGTGAAATGTCTTGAACATGGCAATGGCCTGGGCGACATCGGCCTTGCCCTCGGCACCGTGGGTCAACGGCGGCGTGCCGTGTACGACACAGTCGTAAAAGTGTAGCAGTTCCTGTTTGAACGCCTCCTCGAAATTGGCCTGGTGTTCACGGCGGGTATAGATGCCTTCTTCCATGGTCTCCACTACCACCGGCGTGGGGACGCTCTTGAGGAAGGGCGAGGGGAAGTGGATCTCCACCCGGCCGTCGGTGGCCAGGAAGGCCAGGTCTTCTCTATAGTTGCGCACCTCGTCGAGGAAGGCCCAGGTCAGCACGGCCCGTGCCCCCTCGCCATAGCGGAACGTACTCATCACCGCGTTGCCCTCGGCCCAAATCTCCGTGCTAAGGATAGCGTCGGGGGCGCCGATCAGACCGCGCATGGCGTTGATGTCGTGGATGATGCTGCCGAGCAGTACCTCCTCGTAGGCGTAGGCCAGCCAATCCGGCACGTCACCGACTGCCTCCGCGATCAGGGCATTCTTCTCGGCGCGCAGTCCGTGCAGGAGAGCGGTGGGCACATCGGCGGCCCGACTGATCCGGTGATGGGCCAGGTATTGCGGCTCGGAAGGGTGCCAGATA
>JAICHN010000528.1 GCA_025924845.1 Chloroflexota bacterium
ACCAGCTCGACCACCGGCATGGTGACCGTACCGGCCGTAGCCGCCGAGCCGGCCTCCTCAATGAAGGTGATCTTGCTGTTCCGGCCCATCACCACCAGGGTATGGGGAAAGACGCCCTGCCCCGGCTCATCGAGCCAGCGGCGGGCCTGGACGGGGAGCGCGACCTCGACATTAGCGGGCACGTACAAAAAGACGCCCCCGCTCCACAAGGCGCCGTTAAGCGCCGCGAACTTGCTGAACGTGGGCTTGACGGCCTCGGTCATGAATGAAGCGCGGACCAGGTCGCCGTGTTCGCGCACCGCCGTATCCATGTCGGTCAGAATGACGCCCTGGGCCGCCAGATCCGCGGAGACGGCGCGAAACGCGGTGGTGGCGGCGCGCTCGACCAGGAGGGCGCCACGAGTGACCAGGGCATCGGCGCCCGGCTGCCAATCGGCGGGAACGGGGGCGTGGCCATTGGGCGAGGCCAGGCGAAGTGTCTCGGGCGCCAGCCAGCGGACATCGGTGCGCCGCCACTCCTCATCCTTCGCGGTGGGCGCCGGGGTGGCCTCGTAGACATCCCAACAGTGGAGGCGCAGGTCGCGCATCCAGTCGGGCTCGCCCCTACGGACGGAAAGAGCGAGGACGGCATCGCGCGAAAGCGACGGCGACGGCTCGGTAAGCGTACTCATGCAACCTCCTTGGGGTAAATTAATGCCCGGTGGACGGGACGAGGATCGTCCCACCCGCCGGGCATCAGGTAGGTGGGGCGCGGCGCTAGCCGACGCTTCCTTCCATCTCCAGCTGGATCAGTCGGTTCAACTCCACCGCGTATTCGAGCGGCAGTTCCTTGGCGATCGGCTCGATGAAGCCGCGTACGATCATCGAGGTGGCGTCCGCCTCGGAGAGGCCGCGGCTCTGCAGATAGAAGAGCTGCTCCTCGCCGACCTTGGTAACGGTCGCCTCGTGCGCCGTCTCCACGTCGTCTTCCTCGATCTCAATATAGGGATAGGTATCGGTGCGACTGTTCTCGTCCAGGAGAAGCGCGTCGCAGACCACGGTAGACTTGGAGCCCTTTGCCCCCTTCTCCATCTTGAGCAGGCCGCGATAACCAGCCCGGCCCGTACCCTTGCTGATCGACTTGGAGGTGATCAGCGAGGAGGTATTGGGGGCGCAATGCACCACCTTGCCGCCCGCGTCCAGATGCTGGCCGTCGGTAGCGAAGGCAATGGACAGCACTTCGCCACGCGCCCCCGGCTCCATCAGCCAGATTGCCGGGTACTTCATGGTCACCTTGGAGCCTAGGTTGCCGTCCACCCACTCCATGGTGGCATCCTGATAGGCCACGGCGCGCTTGGTCACCAGATTATAGACGTTCTTGGACCAATTCTGGATCGTGGTATAGCGGCAGCGGGCCCCTTTATGGACGATGATCTCGACCACCGCGCTATGGAGGGAGTCCGAACTGTAGGTCGGCGCCGTGCAGCCCTCGACATAATGGACATAGGCGCCCTCGTCCACGATGATCAGAGTGCGCTCGAACTGGCCCATGTTCTCGGCGTTGATCCGGAAGTATGCCTGCAGCGGCAGATCCACATGGACGCCCTTTGGCACGTAGATAAAGCTGCCCCCACTCCATACGGCGCTGTTCAGGGCGGCGAACTTGTTATCGTTGGGGGGGATGACCGTCCCAAAATACTTCTTGAACAGCTCGGGCTGCTCCTTAAGGGCAACCCCGGTGTCGAGGAAGATCACGCCCTGGGCGGCCAGATCCTCGCGCAGCTTATGGTAGATCGTCTCCGACTCGTACTGGGCGCCTACCCCGGCCAGATACTTCTTCTCGGCCTCGGGGATGCCCAGCTTATCGAAGGTATCCTTGATCGCAGTGGGTACTTCTTCCCAGGTGTGGCCGGCCTGTTCGGACGGCTTCACGTAGTAGAAGATATTACCGAAATCGATGTCCGAAAGGTCGGCGCCCCAGTTAGGCATAGGCCGACGGTTGAAATACTCGAGCGACTTGAGGCGGAATTTCCGCATCCACTCCGGCTCGTCCTTCATCTCCGAGATCTGCTCGACCACGGATCGAGTCAGCCCACGGCCGGACTTGAAGATATAGTTTTCCGGGTCACGGAACCCATATTGATAATCGGTATTGACCTGTGCGATATCGACTGCCATCAGGCTGCCTCCCCGCTCTCTCCGAATTGCTGTTCCACCCACTCGTAGCCGCGCTTCTCCAAATCCACCGCCAATTCCTTGCCGCCGGTGGTGACGATACGGCCGGCCAGCATCACATGGACGTAGTCCGGCACGATGTAATCAAGCAAGCGCTGATAATGGGTGATCACCAGGGTGCCCAGGTTGGGGCCGCGCTGCGCGTTCACGCCCTCGGAGACCACGCGCAGAGCATCGATGTCGAGTCCGGAGTCCGTCTCATCAAGAATGGCGAACTTGGGCTCCAGCACGGCCATCTGCAAGATCTCGGCCCGCTTCTTCTCGCCGCCCGAAAAGCCGTCGTTCAGATAGCGCTTGAGAAAATCCTCGTTCATTTTCAAGACGGCCAGCTTCTCGGCAAGGCGCTTGCGGAACTCGCGTACGGCCAACGGTTTGCCGCCGACCGGGGTATGGACAGCGTTGTAGGCCATGCGTAGGAAATTGAACATAGGGACACCGGGCACGGCGCTGGGATACTGGAAGGCCAGAAACAGGCCGAGTTTGGCCCGCTCGTTGGGATCCAACTCGAGGATATTCTCGCCGTCGAGCAGCACTTCGCCCTCGGTTACCTCATAGTTCGGATGGCCCATCAGCGTAGAGGCCAGCGTACTCTTCCCGGAGCCGTTCTTCCCCATCAAGGCATGGGTTTCACCCTGGCGCACCGTCAGGTCGATACCCTTGAGAATTTCCTTATCCGCTACCTTGACGTGTAGATTCTTGACGATCAACTCACTCATGCCGTGCCTATATCCCTCTTTACTGCTCTCGTGTCGTGCCTCTTCGCCGTTTAGCCGGCGGCCGGGTTGGACGCGGCCACTCCGTCGGAGGAAGTGATTGGTTTGCCGTGCCGCCCACCCAATACCAGGAGCGGCAGCGTATGTACGGTCGTCGTCCGGGCGGGAGCTTCGGGCGCCAGGTCGGCCAGGGTCGTGGAGCGTAGAGCCGCCATGATCCCGTCGCGCACCCGCCGCCAGAGCACCTTGCTACCGCAGATGCTCTCGCGGGAGCAGAGCATGGTGCCGCCGTCGAGCGGAGCGCAGAGCATGGGGGCGATCGTGCCCTCAAGCACGTCGAGCACATCGCTCATCACGATCTCCGCCGCCGGCCTGCTCAACTCGTAACCGCCATGAACGCCATGGCTGCTGACCACCAAGCCGGCCCGCCGCAATTGCGCCGCGATCTGCTCCAGATAGGGGAGCGGCAGATCCTCGTCACGCGCGATTTCGGTAAGCGAGACCGGGCCCTGCCCATGGCGGAGCGCCAACTCGGTCATCAACCGCACCCCGTACTCACTGCGCTTGGAGAATTGCATGCCGTCCTCGTCAAAAGCTGACCATTGCACTCAGCTTTTAGCATAACAGGGAGGGATGGAGCGGTGAAAATCCCAGTATTATAATAGGAGTTTGAACGCGTGGGTATATAGGGCGGGGGGCACCGCGCGAAT
>JAICHN010000529.1 GCA_025924845.1 Chloroflexota bacterium
GTACTGGGAGCGGGCCAGGAGAACGTACCGGGCACCGACCGGCCACTGGAGTCGCGGAGCGCGAAGGCCGCCTCACTGCTCGGCCGATCCATGCGCTGATTGAATTGCACGGTCACGGCGGGGCGGGGCACGGCGTAGCGATAGCCGTCGGGCGGGCTCACCGTGAGCACGGCGGGGCGAAGCGTGGTGAATTGCCAGGTGTAATCGCTTTGCGAGCGGGTCCCGTCAATCGCCTTCAAGCCGGCGGCTAGCCGTAAATGGTAGGTCGTGGCGGCGTGGAGCGCACCGGCCTGCCCGCGAAAGATCGAGCTGGTCACCCACTGCCCCTTGCCGATCAGGGGCGGATCGCTCACCACCGGACTGGGTGTTGGTTTCTCCCCCACCCCGACCAGCGGGGCAACGGGGCGATCGAACGCCACCAGCACGGTGGTAGAGGTGATCACCTCGGTCGCGAAGGGATGAGGCGAGACGGCGCGCACGCTGAGCGTGGGCGAGAGGGCGGGCAGGTGAACGGGCGGCGGCGCGGCCAGGCCGCGTTGCGCGCCGTATGGGGCGAGTCCGCCCGCGAGCAGGCATAGCACGGCGAGCAAAGCCAGAACGCGCGGCACCAGGGTACGCCCGGGGAGTCCAAACATGAAAGCGACCTCCAACCACCGAAAAGGCGCGGCCCACCAACCCACCGCGCGTCGAGCCCATGGCGCGGCGGTCCGTTAGTGGGGCGCCGCGCATCTGGAGGATATAACGGGGGCGAGGACGGGAAGGTAACGGGGGAAGATAGATGCGCGGGGAAACCTGCCGTATACGTTGGCCCGTTGAGGAAGCGTCCCCAAGTTAGGTGGTATAGGACGGCCATACTTGACAGGTATAGCTAATAAGCTATATTTGGGTTGTGTGGGCTGTAGAGTATACCGATGAATTTGGGCTATGGTTTCGCAGCCTGACGGAGGAGCGCGAAAAGGCATCTATTCGCGCCGCGGTGAACATCCTGTCGGAAAAGGGACCGAGCCTGGGGCGGCCGCTCGTCGATACGCTAACAGGCTCGGCATATGCCAACATGAAGGAACTCCGGCCGGTCGGCACTACTATTCGAATCCTTTTCGCCTTCGATCCACGCCGGATCGCCATACTCTTGCTCGGTGGAGACAAAGCCGGAGAGTGGAATGATTGGTATACGGTGAACATCCCCATAGCCGATCGCCGGTATGCGGAGCATTTACAAGAAGTTGAGACAGAAAAGGCGACAACCGAGGCTACCTCGCAGGCGCGAGGCAAGAAAGGGAGGAAGAAGAAATGAGTGGACACCACGACTTCTTCGCGGATCTGGGAGCAAAGACCCCTGCGGAGAAGGCCCTGGTCGCTGAGTACGAAGCGCTGACCCGTACCGTTCTCCGTCTGGCTGAGCTACGCGAGAAGCGCGGCGTGACGCAACAGGATTTAGCGCATGCCTTGCAGGTGCGGCAGCCGACCTTATCCAAGTTCGAGCACGGTGAGGACATGCGTGTGCAAACGCTGACGAAGTACATCGGCGCCCTCGGCGGCAAGTTGCGGCTAAGCGTCGTGTTCGATGACGAGGAAGTGGAACTCGGGACACTGACCCCGGCTGCCAAAGGAGGATCGGGTAACACCGAGCGTGTCCGGCATCGGAGGAAGTCGCCGGCAGCCGAGGAATAGTGAACATCCGTGATCTAATCTTCCACTCATGCTTCCCACGACGCAATCCTCTGGGTTCGCCTGTGACATCTCCTACCGTCCCCTGAACGTGAGATCCGGTGACACCTGATCGAGCAGTGCCTGGACGCTCTGGACCAGATCCTCAGGCACCCCTGCCGGGAGATCAACCGCGACCGTGAACGTCACGGTATGCCCTATCGTTGCCTGGACGATCTCGTTCATGGCGTCCGCGAGATCCTGGATCTGGTGGGATGCGAGTACAGCGCTCGCATGCCGACCGGCGGGCGGCGGCGGTGGCGGGGGGAGAGGCGGCGGCGGGTTATCGGGGTCAGCGGAGGGCACCTGAAGCGTGATAAACCGGGCGTCCGATGCATCGCACGGCCAGGGACGCGAATCGGCGGCACGCTCCAAAATACTTGCACTGAACGCGCCGTTGAGCGTGTCGCGGACGAACGACCAGGGGAGCGGATACCCCGCTTGGTCGGAAAGCGCCTGAGCCACGGCGGCGGCCGTGGTGGTAGGCCGGCCGGTCCAGGCGGCAGGAAGATTGGTTGGATGCAGATTCATGACGTTCATGGGATCGGGCGGACGACGCAGCAAGGCGGATTGGTCGATGACACCCGCCGGCACCTCTTCCTGCCGGAAGGCAACGTTCGCAGTGCTAAGCCATAGGGCGCCGCTACGTACTGCCGCGGCAATCGCTTCCTCCAGGACCGGCCAGTCCACCTGGGGCACGGCTTGCGGCTGGGTAAAGCCCTCGCGTGGTACGGCGATCGTGTGCCGGCCCGAGAAGTAGGTTGCCAACCGATCCACGGCGAGCGCCGGCACATCCTGGCCGGGCAATGGGGGTATGTTCAAGGCCGTGCCGTCGCCGGCCAGCCAGAGACCGGGCAAGGCGCCGGGCGACAGCAAGGCGGGTTCCAGCGATGTCAGCGAGGCGGCCTCCGGCAGTACCACCTCAATGGCCGGATCCGCGAGGGCGGTCGGATCGACTGCCTGGCGCCAGAACGTGCGAAAGGTATGATCGGGCCTCGATAGGCGGAGTACGAAGGCACCGTCGCGGCAACCCTCGGCAATGGTCTGCACAATGGCGCTCTGATTCAACATCTTGGGTAGCCGGGTATCGGTCGCGAAGGCGCCGGCCAGATAGCTCAGTCGACGCGCTGTCTCATCGCCCTTCCAGAGATCGTAGGGGCCCTCCGGAAGCAGCGCGTCGGCCTCGATGCTGGTTTCCTGAATGCGCGCCCGCGGATCGCCCTTAATCTGCGCGAAAAGCGGCGCCGTGGACTGCGTGAGCTTGAACGCCTGCGCCTGGCCCTTGTCGTCCATCGTAACCACGATGCTGTACGCCTGGCGTATCGCAGTGGGCATACCCTGCTTGGCCTCGGTCTGATACTGCTTGAGCAGCGCCACCCGCGCCGGATCGGCCTGCGTCGAGCCCTGGATGCCAAGTTCGCCGGAGCTCTTCAGCATATTCTCAACTTCGTCCCAACCTAAATAGTGGCGCACGGCGATTCGTGCCCCCTCCAGCCCATCACGGGACGGCACGGCCAGTAGGACGGCGTTCTTCCGGCTGCGCGGCCGATCGGCGTTGGTGGTCTCGGTAAGAAACCGGAGCGCCTCGGCACTGGGCTTGCCGGATTCCGATGCCGCGCCCGGGCCGAGGATGACGAAATGAAACCTATCGTCGTCCTCCACATCCCCTGGGCTCTTCGGTAACTTATGCACCCTGACCCCGGTAACGGCTGTCGCGCCGGCGGTCAGGGGGGTGCATGCCTCGATCTCGGTCAGCAGCCGAGCATCGACCAGTGGAGCCACCCGCTTACAGGCCTCGTCGTGCATTTGCCGCAAGTTCGGCCGGGTGCCGAGCCGCCAGTAGCGCTGTGTCGTCCCGCCCGCTGTTGCCGCCGTCTCATCCAGGAACCAGGAGACGTCAATCCAGTTCTTGAGCCCCTTCTCCA
>JAICHN010000530.1 GCA_025924845.1 Chloroflexota bacterium
CCGGCACGGCGGGCGTCTTCCTGGTGCTGGAACGTCGCCATGCCGCCTGGTTGGCGTTCGACCCCCGTATCGCCGCCCACGCTGCCCGCCGGCGCCGTCCGACCGGCACGCCGGCGCCGGCCCTCTGGCTGTTCGTGCTGGGTCTGGGTGTACTGCTGCCGGTCCTGCTGGGCAGCGCGATGCACCTGCCCGCGGTGCCGCGTCCCTACTAACGCGGTAAGGATTCCAGTCCCGAACGGGGACAGCACGGCGAGCCCGTTCGAGGGGTCGCTCAAGCGTCGGCATGGCAGCGCTCGGCAGGCGCGCCAGCCCAGCAGAGCGCGAGGTATTGTCTCTAGGTTTGAGCCTGCCCCGGTTTCGTGGAAACCTGTACGCTTGGGAGAGAGTGACCAGAGGAGAATCCACGATGCCGAGGAGTCATGCGCCCTATCCGCCAGAGTACCGCGCCGAGGCCATTCGCCTGGTGCGGACTCTGTAACTCACTGCGTATGAATCTCCAGCACGGCCGTGCCAAGCGAGTGAATCCTCACTGATAAGTTGCGTTCCCTGGGTACACGGCACAGCGGCTCGGGTCGCTGTGCCCCTGAAGGAACGCGGTCACGATCAGGAGAACGAGACCATGGCACGGAGATCGAAACTGTCGGAAGAGGCCACCAGCCGTCGTTCCTTCTTACGCACGGGGCTCGTGGCCGGTGCGGCAACCATCGGCGCTGGGCTGCTGCCCCACGGACTAGCGGCCTTCACCGCGGAAGCGAGTGGCGGTCTCACCCCCGGAGACGCAGCCATCCTGCGGTTCCTCGCCGCTCTAGAGACCCTGGAGACCGATTTCTGGCAACAATACAACGAACTGGGTGGCGTCCAGGACAGCGAAGTCCCTGGTGGGAGCGGGAGCGCCCCCTACATCGCGGCCCTCGCAGTGCTCGATTCGGACATGGCCCAGTACATCCACGACAACACCGAGGACGAGTTCACCCACTTCACTTTCCTCAACGCCTACTTGACGGCGCATGGCGCGGCACCAGCCAATCTGGAACAGTTTCGCACGTTGCAGGGCAGTCAGGCCACCGGCGCTCAGCAGAATGTCACACGGCTGACCAACCTGATGCAACTCACGGTGGACACCAGCTGGTGGACCAAGTACCGCAGCCGTACGGGAAATCCCGATTTCGGGGACACGTTCCCTCAGGCGGTACCGGGCCTGGCTATGGGGCAGTTCCCTGCCATCCCCCGAACCGATGCGGATCTGACGCCCCCGGACCACCTCCAGGCCATCGCCAACACGGCGGGCTTCCGCTTCGCCACGATCGAGCAAGCGGGCAGCAGCCTCTACCCATCGCTGGCGCAGCGGGTCACTCACCCGGAGGTGCTGCGCATCCTGCTCAGCATCGGCCCCACCGAGACCATGCACTTCCAAACCTGGCAAGACAAGGCGGGTAACGCGCCGCCCTTGACCGACCCCACCAACGGGCTGGTGTTCCCTGATCTCAACAGCCCACCCTTCGGGGGGGAGGACTTCCAGACCACCCTGATCATGCCTGAGCCGACCATCTTCCTCGACCGCAAGTTCCCGGTCTGCTCGATCATTCGGCCCACCGAGACCGAGGGCGCTGCCGCGGGCGCGGTAAAGTTCCTGACGGACAGCGGGCTGTTCAGTGGCCAATCGGCCGCGTTCTTCACATTCATGAGTCAACTGGCGCAGGCAGCCGATGGAGCCCGGCACGGAGGGCTTGGGAGCTAAAGGCCCGCCAGAGCATAACCTATAGGCGTGAAGGCAAAGAGGTCGAGAAGTAACCGACAAGACGGGATGCCCTACCCTGAAGCACACGAGTAAGATTAATCTCAGCTTCAGGAGGCATCCCGTGGAGATTGACAGTACTCGGCTCCCATGCGACACTCAGCCTCAATGGCTTTGAGGGAGCCGGTCGGTTGCCTGTGCCCGTCAGAGAGCCCCTGGTTGGTGCGACAGGGGTCGGTTGCCTGCAGTCGACGTATCACTCCTCAGCCTGGCAGGCGATGGTCAAGCGTAGCCTGCCACGGGGTCGCCGCCCGTTAGCCCGGCGCGGGCATGCACACGTGCCCGGTCGAGTGGGCCTGCCGCGAAAAAAAGGGCAAGCCAATGAGGGTGGCACCGCGGGCAGCACGCTCCGTCCCTTTCCGGGATGGAGCATTTTTATTTTGCCCGCGTGACACGCATGAGGGGGTTTCTATGACGACCGATACAACCGAACGGCGCTTCGCGCCCGTCTCCGCGCAGCCTGACTTCGCGGCCATGGAACGCCGCTTACTCGCCTGGTGGGGCGAGCAGGATATGATGGGTCGCTATGTCAGGAAGAACCGGGGCAGCGGCAGGCGCTACTCGTTCATCGACGGCCCAATCACCGCCAATAATCCGATGGGCGTCCATCATGGCTGGGGCCGCACCTACAAAGATCTCTATCAGCGCTTCCATACCATGCTGGGCGAGGAGCAGCGCTACCAGAACGGCTTCGATTGCCAGGGCCTCTGGGTCGAGGTCGAGGTGGAGAAAGAGCTTGGCCTCAAGGTCAAGCGCGACATCGAGACCTACGGGATCGCCCCCTTTGTGGAGCGCTGCAAGGAACGGGTGCTGAAATACGCCGCCGTGCAGACCGAGCAATCGATTCGCCTCGGCTATTGGATGGACTGGGGAAACTCCTACTTCACGATGTCCGATGAGAACAACTACACGATCTGGGGCTTTCTCAAGACCTGTTACGAGCGGGGCTGGATCTATAAAGGCCACGACTCCATGCCCTGGTGCGCCCGCTGCGGCACCGGGCTGACCGAGAACGAGATGGCCGACGAGTACCGCGAGGTGACGCATACCAGCCCCTTCGTCCAGTTGCCGTTGCTCGACGAACCAGGCGCCTCCCTGCTCATCTGGACCACGACGCCCTGGACGCTCGCCGCCAACGTGGCCGCCGCCGTCAAGCCCGACCTGTCGTATGCCCGCGTGCGCCACGGCGACCACATATTCTATCTGGCCGAGGCGCTGGTACACACCCTGCGTGGCGAATACGAGGTGCTGGATACTCGGCCCGGCGCCGCCCTGGTTGGCCGTCCCTATCGCGGGCCGTTTGACGAATTACCCGCCGTGCGAGAGGTGAAACACCGGGTGATCGCCTGGGACGAGGTGAGCGACCGCGAGGGAACCGGCATCGTGCATATCGCTCCCGGCTGCGGCAAGGAGGACTTCGCGCTGGGCCGGATCGAGGGACTGCCCGTGCTCGCGCCGATTGACGAGGCCGGGATCTATGTCGAAGGCTACGGCTTTCTCACCGGGCAGAGCGCTCAGGACGTGACCAAGGTCGTCCTGCAATCGCTGCGCGAGAAAGGCATCCTCTATCGCACCGAGGAATACAAACACCGCTATCCCTTCTGTTGGCGGTGCGGCTCGCCGCTGGTGTTCCGAGTGGTGGATGAGTGGTTCATCAGTATGGAGGCGCTCCGTCCCCAGATAATCAACGTGGTCAACCAGATTCGCTGGATCCCCGAGTTCTGCCGCGACCGGGAGCTGGATTGGCTGCGTAACATGGGCGACTGGATGATCTCCAAGAAGCGCTATTGGGGCCTGGCCCTGCCGATCTATGACTGCCCGGA
>JAICHN010000531.1 GCA_025924845.1 Chloroflexota bacterium
GCACTGGAATGCCGTATAATGGGCGGCATTCGTCGGCCGTCTGGAAACGTTGCCAGAGGGTACGTTGCTCGAAGGGATCTCTTCGGCATCGCCTGCCTCCGACTGAACTCCGTCGTGTTTACGGCCTTTGCGCGTCGTAGAAGGAGGAAATCGCCACATAGCTCGGTGAGAAGACTGATCGGATGTTCCGGGTGAAGACCCATAAATGATTAGCGCCGGCGATTAGCCTCGGCTGCCGATGAAGGGAATATCCATGACCAATCTGAGACGCGGACGCCCAACCTGCACGGGACTCGTACTGCTGCTCATCTCGGCCCTCGCTCTGACGGCGGCGCCGCGAGTGGTGAACGCCGCATCCGCCACCCCAGTCGATCTGCATCTTACCGGCGTCGTCTCACATGGTCTCGATGCCGGAGTGACCTTTGACGGCGCCCTCACCCTCACCCCTGACGCGAGCGGCAAGGTGACCGGATCGTTCTCTACCTTCGCGGGTGCCCTAATGAGTAGATTCAGCTCCTCCATCCCGATCACGGTAACCGGGACCCTGGGCACAAAGAGCGCCGACTTGACCTTCGATCTGAGCGGGATGAGCGCCCTGACCGCAGGCGGCAAGAGGCCGGCCGCCCTGGCCATGCCCCACTTCGTGAATCTCGGGGCGCATTCGACCCTGCATGGGACCGGTCAATTGCTGGCTGACGGCTCGTATGTCGGTTCCTTCTCCGGACCCGACGTGGCGGACAGCGGCACTTGGACCGCGATGCCTGCCGTGGCGCACGGATTCGACTTCAGCGCCGCCTCCAGGAGCGGGCCCAAGATCTCGATGTCCGGTCAGGCCGCCGTGGTGTTCGGCGCCGACGGCACTATCGCCGGCCTGTACGTTTCGGACGATCTCAAGGCGGTCTACCCGATCCACGGAGTAGTTGGAAACAATTGGATGAGTCTCGTCCTTCCCACCGGCAATGGACAGGTCCTTTACGGATCGGGACATGCCGGAAATATCGACGGGTTTCAGCTCTACAGCGGCTCTTTCTATGGGCCGAACGCCACCACGTCCGGTACGTGGTCCGCGGCATTTACCAGTTAGCACGAACCGTTGTGAAAAAAGAGGAGCCGTCATCCTATGAGATCCCATCTTGCGCGTATGCTCGGCGCGGCGGCGATCCTGGGCCTGACCCTGGGCTCGTCGATCGGGCCTGCCTCGGCCAAGCCCACTCACGCCGTGGAACAACTTACCGCCTGGAGCGCCTGGGGTCAGCCCGCCACGATCAAGGCCCTGAAAAGTCTGTTCGCCATCTATAACAGCCAACATCCCAACGTCCACTGGAACCTGGTATCCGGCCCGAATATCGACGAGACCAAGTTACTGTCTTCCATCGTAGCCGGCAACGCCCCCGATATGGCCTTCGTCGGGGATATCGAATTGGTCGGCAGCTGGGGTCGGCGCGGGGCGCTCACCGATCTTACCCCACTGATTCAGCGCGATCACTTCGCCATGAACCAATTCACGCCCGGCGCGGCGACCGCCGTGCAAGCCGGAGGGAAGTACTACGCCCTTCCCTTCTTCGAAGACACCTATATGTTGTATTACAACAAGGACGACTTCCAGGCGGCAGGTCTCGACCCCAACAAGCCGCCCGCCACCATCTCGCAGTTGGAGGCCGACGCGGCAAAACTGACCGTAACCGACTCCAAGGGCAACTATACTCGACTCGGCTTCGTGCCGCGCCCGCGTCGTACCATCTTCACCAACTTGTGGGGAGGCCATTTCCTTAGTGCGGACGGCAAGCATATCACCACCACGGATCCGGCTATGGTCGCCTCCACGCAGTGGATGGTCGATTATTGGAAGAAATACAACCCAAGCAAGATTACCGCGGCCACGGTGGACATCGGCAACGACCCGCGAAACGACTTTATAAACAATCGGGTCGCCATGTTCATCGGCGGCGAGTATTACCTGGCCCAGATTCAGCAGGACAATCCCAAGCTGAACTTCGACGTGGCGCCCATTCCCTATCTGGACTCGAAGCCGCAGTACGCTAACTCCGGCACGCTGGGCGGCAATCCCTTGCTGATCCCCAGAGGTTCGCACGATGTGAACGCCGCCTGGGATCTGCTCAAGTGGTTCTCCACGCAAGGTTCGCTGACCGCCCTGAAGCAGCCCACCAAGTATTACGTTGCCGACCTGGATGCCGTCCCTGCCCTCAAAGTGCAGGCGAACCAGTCTTCCTTGACTGCCGGCGCCTTCCCCAATTTGATGCTGAAGTTCTGGCGCTACAGCGCCGGTAAGAACATCAATCCCTGGCCGTCCTCGTTGGTCAGTAATGAGCTGGCCTCCGAATACTACAACCAGGTGAATTTGGCGGTGACCGGCAAGGAAACGGCCGCCCAGGCCATGGCCAACGTGCAATCCAAGGTTCAGCCGGACCTCGACCAAGCCTTGGCAAACCAGAACTAAGGCCGACAACCCCACATAGCCGCCGTCCCCTCCGTGGGCAAACCGGAGCGGAGGGGGCACGGCTGTACCGCATTGCCCTTACAGGAGAGCAATGGTAGGCTCCTCTACTCCTCTATCCGCGTCGAGTATCCGCAGGCCGCGCTCCTCCGCGGCTAAGACGCGCCGTCGTCTGGCTCTTGGCCTGTTGTTTGCTTCCCCTTGGCTGATTGGCTTCTGCCTATTCACCCTGTATCCTGTCATCGCCTCCGGGTACTTCAGTCTGACCTATTACGACTTGCTCAACCCTCCCCATTGGATCGGCCTGGAGAACTACCGACTGCTGTTCGCCGATGGGACGTTTCAGACCTCGTTGAGCAACACTCTCTGGCTGGTGGCGATCCGCATGCCGCTGGTGCTGGCCTTGGGATTCGCCATGGCCCTCCTCCTGAATACCCGTCTGAAGGGTATGGCGTTCTTCAGAATTACCCTGTACCTGCCCAACCTCCTGCCCCCGGTAGCGGCAGCCGTGTTATGGCTGTTTGTGCTCGATCCGCGGAACGGTTTCCTGAACAATCTGCTGGGGGAGTTTGGGATCACCGGCCCGAATTGGCTGATCGACCCCTCCTGGACCAAGCCGGGCTTGCTGCTGCTGGAGTTATCCGGCTCCGGCAGCATAATGATCATTTTCCTGGCGGGCTTGCGCGGTATCCCCATTCACCTCTATGAGGCCGCGCACGTAGACGGGGCGGGCCCTCTGGCCCGCTTCCGCCACATAACCCTGCCGCTGGTCTCCCCGGTGATTCTCTACGCCGTGGTCACCGGAACGATTGCCGCGTTCCAGTACTTTACCCAAGCCTTCGTCTTGGGCGGCGGCGATGCGTCGGTCGGAACCCTGGGCGGCCCTCAACAGTCGTTGTTGTTCTATGGGCTCTATCTCTATGAGAGCGCCTTTGGGTTTTTGAAGATGGGTTACGCCTCGGCCATGGCCTGGCTGCTGTTCCTGCTGGCGGGCGCCGTAACCGCCGCGCTGTTTTTCCTTTCGCGGCGGATGGTCTACTACGAAGGGATCCTGCGTTGACCACTTCCGCTACGCCCCGCAAGGACACGCTCGCTCCCGCAAACCGCTCGCAGCCGGCGGTACGTCTGTCACTCGGCACACGGAATCGCTTGAAAGCAGGC
>JAICHN010000532.1 GCA_025924845.1 Chloroflexota bacterium
AGGCGCTTGCCCGTTCGTCCGGTGACGGTGGAGAGACCACGGGTGCAGAGCGGAGCGGCGTCCTCGGATCCGGCTCCAGTGGGGTGGTTGTGCAACGCGGCGTCAAAGAATTGCTTGAGCAACATCGGGCGGCGCAAGAAGAGGCGGCACGCTCTAAACCGTCGGGGGGCTCCGGCACGGTGTCGGTACGAAGCGGCATCTCCGCCAAACTGGAGAAGTTCAACGCCGCCAAGGAAAAACATATGGCGGACAGGGCGGCACTCCGGAAACATGTGGAGCGCGGCATCGCCATGGGCCGTGCTAAGGAAGAGCGGCTGGTCAATTCCTGCGAATGGGTACAGAAGGGCAAAACGAAGCTGTATGCGATCACCCCGACTGGGGACTCCGCTGAGCGATTGACCGCGGCTGGTAAAAATCCGGCGAAGGATGAGGCATTCTTTCCCAGGGGTAGCGGTGGACCCGGCGATGTCTTCTCGGAGCCTGCGGAATACAACTATAAGGATCTCACCGATAATACCGGCGTCATCCTTGATGATGATGGTAAGGTTACCGCCGGCTGGAATAATGCCGGATATGTCGCCGTGGCAAACGCTCAGTCCGTGACTCAGGATTATGTGTGGGAAACGCTTCGGCACGAAGTCCAACACGATTCGGACCAGAATCGCGATAAGGCGGCGGCCGCGCCGAACCGCAACATGGTGAACCTGGAGGGCTACAAGACCGAATATCGTGCCTACAACTATGAACAGGGTAAGTACGACAAATTGAGCCACGCCGTCAACGTCACGAAATACGGCTATACCTGGACTCAGAAACAACTGGCTATTTTCGAGGATGTTTTTAAGGGCTACGACCATACCAGCGACGGTTGGGGCAAAGACACCTCGAATAACCCCCTCGACAAGAAGGCCCCCTCGGGCACTGGTGCGGCGTTGGCCAGGCGGCAGGCCCGGAAGGTCTTCCAGGAAGCGGTTGTTGCCTATGTGAATCCGGATACCGAGGGTTTCAATAAGTACAACTCGGTCCGGGTGGATGACTTCTATTTGAAACTCAAGGCTATCCCTCTCGGCACTCGCAGCAGGAGTAACCCCGCGGTGAAAGCGCTGGTGAAGACCTGCTTTACCGACGACGCCACCAAGCTCACGCTTCGGGACGCAACCTACATTTTGAATGAGTCGCCGGACTTTACCGCGAAAATCGCGGCCCACCTGAGCAGTAGGGCGTTGACCAAGGTGAGAGGTCTGTTGGCCGCTGTGTCGTGAGGAAGCAACCGGCGCCGTTGGTTGTCTTGAGCGGGAACGCTCAGGCAGCCGTTTGCGTGAGCGGCATCTCGGTTGACCTGATCGATCTGGGCGGGGGCGCCGCGACAACGCTGCGCCTGCCCCATGAAGCGACGATCTCCGCTTTATCTCCGGCGGCTGCCTTTCTGGCGGTGGCGGGCTACGATCGCCTTTCCTGTTTCAGGTGCGGCACGTCGGTCTCGCTCGTCACCACCATTCCCCTCACCGGCCGGCTGTTCCGTCTCGCGGTTGGTGATACTGGGCTGGTAGTTGGGGCCGAGGCCCATGATGGAGCCGCCGCGTTCCATGCATGGCAGGGCGGCAAGCTCCAACCCCTGTTCCCGCCCGATGGTCGGGATCTCGGCCGGGTAGCTCCCTATAGTCTTTTATTGGATGCGACAACCTCCATGGTGCTGCTCTCCGGTCTGGCGGGCCAGGGTGCGATGTCTGGGAACGGTACGCGTTTTGTCCGCCTCGCCCAGTTCTCGCACACCGGTTTGCAAGTGCTATGGGGAGGGGTGGGCTCCCCGATTGCTGAGCCGAACGGTTATTTATTCCCTCTGGCTTACGGGAGACTGGGTGTCTACGATCGGGATCGACTGATCATCCTCGATCCCATCGGGGATCCGAAACACCCAGGACGAATCATCGTGGAGTATGCGTTCGGCGACCTCGAAACCGTTGTCGCTTCACCCGCCGGCACGCACATTGCCTGGCTGTGGAGTAACTCTGCCGCTGAGGGGTTTCAGATACGGGCGGCACGGCTTACGGACGGCACGATCATCCACGCCGCGGCCGGCGAACATCTGGGGCGATTTCCTGCTCTCGCCGTGACCGACGAAGGGCGGCCGGTCATTGCCTATGGTGAGCGGCCGAATCACATACTGGCCTGGACTGTCTCGGATGATGCGCTCGTTCCATTGGTCGATGACCGTGCGCTCTCCCACCTTGGACTGTAGACCACGTCGGTATCCGTCGGAGGAGCAGCGCATTCCGCCGTCTCTGCCCGTCAGGCAAGTGCAGGATCAGCCGCGCATGGCCCGCCCATCCATCCGGTAAAGGTACGGCCGGGCGAAACATCAGACGCGCGCGAGATAGCGGCGCACCGCCAACGGCACAAATACGATCAAGATGAGCAACGACCAAGCTACCGATGCGACGACCGGATGCTGGAGCGGCCAGGCGGTTTGGTGAGTCACGCCGGGGTTTCCGAACAGTTGACGGCAGCCCTCGACGGTGGCGCTGAGCGGGTTCCAGTCGGCAACGGTCCGCAGCCACGGCGGCATACCCTGGGTAGGGACAAAGGTATTTGCCACGAAGGTCACGGGGAACAGGCTGGTGAACACCAGCGCCTGCGCCGTCTCCGGTGTCCGCACCACCATGCCGAGGAAGGTGCCGAACCAACTCATGGCGAAGCCAAGCAGCAGCAGCAAGCCAAACCCGCCGAGCGTCGAGGCCACGCTCTCATGGACGCGCCAACCGACCAGCCAGCCGGAGGCGACCATCACGGTCAAGCCCAGTATGCTGGTCACGAAATGGGCGAAGGTGCCACCGGTTAAAACCGCCGATCGGGCCATCGGCAGCGACAGGAAGCGGTCGATCAGGCCCTTCGACATAGTGTTGGCCACGCCGATCGCCGAACCGCCGGCCGTGAACACCATGGTCTGAGCGAAGATGCCGGCCATCAGAAATTCCCGGTAGTTGCCCCCGCCGGGAACATTGATCGCGCTCCCAAATACGTAGGAGAACAGCATGACGAACATGATCGGTTGAATGGTGACGTCGAGCAGTTGTTCCGGCACATAGCGAAGATGGGCCAGGTTGTAGCGCGCCACGGTCACTGCGTCCGTCAGCGCCCATCGTAACCGCGACCAACTGGTGCTTGGGGGTATTGCATACTCTATCGCCATTACGCGACCTCCGTTTCAGCGGTCTTCGACCCCTTGACGTCCGGCTCATTGGAGTCGTCCGCCCCGTGTCCGGTGAGCAGCAAAAATACTTCATCGAGGGTGGGCTTACGCAGCGCGATGTCGTCGATGGCGATGTCCGCGGCATCGAGTGCCCGCACCACTCCGGCGAGCGCCGCCGCGCCGGTCGCCACCGGGGCCGTTACCCGGCGCTCCTCCGGCTCCAGATGAGCGGGGGCGCCGGTGGCCCGCTGTAGCACTCTGGCCGCGTCCGCCAACCGGCTGCCGTCCAGTACGACCACGTCAATGCGCGCCCCGCCCACCTCGGCCTTTAATTCGTCCGGGTGCCCCGAAGCGATTACCGTCCCTTTGTCGATCACCACGATCGTATTAGCCAGCCGATCCGCCTCGTCGAGGTACTG
>JAICHN010000533.1 GCA_025924845.1 Chloroflexota bacterium
AGGAGTCTGGGCCGTGTCTCAGTCCCAGTGTGGCTGGCCGTCCTCTCAGACCAGCTACGGATCGCAGCCTTGGTAGGCCGTTACCCCACCAACCAGCTAATCCGACGCGGAGCCCTCCCAGGGCACATCACTGCTTTCCCCGCCCGCCCTGCGGCAAGCGGTCGTATGCGGTCTTAGCAATCGTTTCCGACTGTTATCCCCCACCCCGGGGCAGGTTCTCCACGCGCTCCTCACCCGTCCGCCACTCGAGGCCGAAACCTCTCGTCCGACTTGCATGTCTTAGGCACGCCGCCAGCGTTTGTCCTGAGCCAGGATCAAACTCTCCATCAAATTCACCCCCCGAAGGAAGTGCCTCTTGACGAGGTTGTGCTCTTTTATTTGTGTGCGGATGGCTTGCTTCGCGTTCCAACGTACGACTTCCCTTCCGGCTCGGAACTATCGCTCCCACCGGCATGGATGAACCGCACGCTTTCACGCGCTCGCTTGTCAAGGTGCTACCCCTCGCAAGGGGCAAAAACTAACGTAGCACGTTTGGCGTGCGTCCGTCAAGCTTTTTGGTCGGAATCTTGAGGGATTCGACCGCCCTCGCAGGGGCAAAAATGAATATAACGGACCCTCGGAAAGGCGTCAAGGGCAGTGGCTATCCTGCTTCGATATTCCGTCCATAGCGCTCATCCCCTTATCATGGAATAGAGGCGTCCCTGGGCACCCTTATGTGGGTTGGGCGCCGATCGCCAAAGTCAGGAGGGGCGATGCCGGTGAGCGAACAGGTGGAACAGGCACGGCGTCTCTATGGAGGGCGCGAGATCGATCCGGTGGAAGCGGCCAGTATCCATATTCACCTCCAGGAACTGCGCGACCACATCGACTCCTATCTTGAGATCGAGATTGACGACGCGGATTACGCGGAACGGATTGAAGCGGATTGCCGGGCGATCGCGATGGAACTGGACATGCAGCTTCATTTTTCCATCGTCGGCACCCGGCTTGGGCGTGATGCCGCCGGAATGCCTGCCGGTGAACCCTCGGTCTTGCAGGTGACCCTCGTACGCGAGGACCGTTGAGCTGACCGATCAGGATTTGGCGGCGGCGCGCTTGCGCCAGGCGGCCAAGCGCGCGGCAAGGGGCGACTTCCCCGTGATCTCGCCGCGGGCCACCTGGAGGGCCCAGGAATGGAGGGCGGCATTGTCGGCCAGGATGTCGGGCCGATCCAGCCGATGTGGCCTGTCCTCAAAATCGGTGACCCGCCCGCCCGCCTCTTGCACGATCAGGGAGGCAGCCGCGAGATCCCAGGCGTGGAGGCTGGGCGAGCAGAACACATCGAAGCGCCCGCAGGCGACATAACAGAGATCGAGAGCGGCGGCGCCCGTGGTGCGGCATCCCTGAGTGATGCTCCAGAAGGCCCGCCCCGCCTTTATGGTTCGGCCCTGATAGCGGTAGCTCAGGGCGCCGCAGCCGATCAGCGCGGACGCCGGGTCGTCGGTGGGGGTCACGGCGATGGGCCGCCCATTGAGCGTGGCGCCCTGGCCCAGGGCGGCGGCGAAGAGTTCATCGACGGCGGGATTGTAGACCACGCCCGCCTGAAGCTGCTCGTCCCGTTCCACGCCGATTGAGACGGCGAAGGCGGGCACGTTATGGGCGAAGTTGGTGGTGCCGTCCACGGGGTCGATGACCCAGCGGTAGGGCGAGACCTCGGCCCCCGTCGTGCCCTCCTCGGCCAGGATACGATGGTCGGGGAAGCGGGCGCGGATACGGGCGGTGATCAGCGCCTCCGACGCCCGATCGCCGTCGGTGACCAGATCGTTATGGCCTTTCTTGAATTGCACCTCGCGCGGCGTGTTTAACTTCTCGCGCAAAAGCGCACCGGCTTCGCGCGCCGCCGCGACCGCCAGGTCGAGCAGCACGGACGGGGCGATAGGAATCGCTTCGTCCGGTTCAGCGGTCATGTGGCGCCGTCCGATTGATCGGGATCACAAGAAACGGGTCCGGCTGCCGACCCTGAACTATTGGTCAAGGCAGCACTATTCTGATCCGGCGGTGGTGTCTTCACGATTACCTATGGTAGCAAGAAAGTGGTCTTGAAGCGCCCGTTAGGCAAGCGCCCCGCCTCGGTACACATGCTTGAGACGTTGACCAAGCTCTATCCGCAAGCTACCGTACCACCCGCGCGGCAAGCATCTATCTTGACCGACGCAAGCCCACCTACGTCGGTCGTTGGCTGGACATGGCAGGAAGTGCCATTTAAACTCACCTGAAGTAGATAGGAGGAGCCGATGGAACCTAACAAGGTAACCTTGCCGCCGATCAGTGTGCCGTTGACGCGGTTGGCTCGTGAGGCGGTCGGACGTGCCCTTGCGGCGCGGCGGGGTGAAGAGCCCTTTATCACCTTCTCTCTCTGGGATACGACCGGTGGGCAAGGCGGCATGATGGCATTTGCAACGGATACGGTCGATGAGGCGATCGCAACCGCTCGGCTGCTACTCGCCCAGAGCGTTCCCGATTATTATGTTTTAGCGCAGGATGGGTTTCTCACCGAGCCTGACGCCGGCATTGTCCGTACCGAAATCGTATCGGTCGAAGCATATGAGAAGGGTAAGGATCATGGGATACGGCTTGCCCAGCGCTTCGTGACGGGAAAGAATCAAGATCCGGTGCAGGTGATCGGCAACCTGCGTTATTTGGGCACGCTACCTTGGCCGACGGTAGAGGAGTACGGCCCCATCGTTGCCCGCTATGAGCGCGAGCGAAAGTCCGGCGGTGAACTGGAACCGAGTTAGCAGCGGCACCTATTTGGCCGCTCTCAGGCGGACGGCGGACACACGTCGGTGCGCGGGCATACGTTGTCGCTCAGCGCGGCGCGGCAACGTATACCTTAGCCTGGATTATGCATGGGCGGCCCTGTTCCAGGGAGCGCGGGCGTCTCGCCCGTCCCCGTAGGATTCCGAGCGAACGGGGACGCCCAAGATTCCTATCGTCATGCATAATCCAGGTTAGGTGCACGATCCGGTGCGCGGCCGCCGATATACTTACGAGCGAGAGGATAGGGCAGTATATGCGGTTGCTACGAATCACGGCTGGACCATTCGAGTTCACGGCCCGTATGGAGACCGAGCTTGCTCCGGTCACCTGCGCGGCCTTCGCGGCGTTGCTGCCGTTCCGCAACAAGATAATCCAGGCACGCTGGAGCGGCGAAGCAGCCTGGATTCCTCTGGGTGATTTCAAGGTTGGGGTTGGTTTTGAGAATCACACCAGCCATCCCGCCCCAGGCGAGATTCTGCTCTATCCCGGCGGGTTCAGCGAGACCGAAATTCTCTTCCCCTATGGCGCCACGATGTTCGCCAGCAAGCTGGGCCAACTGGCCGGCAATCACTTTCTTACTATCGTCGAGGGCCGAGAGCACCTGCGCGATCTGGGGCGCATGGTGTTGTGGGAAGGGGCGCGGGACATCGTTTTCGCTGAATAAGCGGTGAGTCCGCCGCCGGTGGTAGGGGCGACCCATGTGGTGGCCCTGGGGGGGGGCGGGGGCGGCCCCAAACGGGGCCCCAACCACCAAAAGACCACGGATAAGCGCCCCCCGGGACAACGGAAGTTGGCCGGGGGGTGGCCGCC
>JAICHN010000534.1 GCA_025924845.1 Chloroflexota bacterium
ACCTTGCTGGGCCTGCGCCTCGGCATGATCATCGGCGGCGCCATCGTCATAGAAAATATCTTCGCCTGGCCGGGGATCGGGCGGCTGCTCGTATCCTCGGCCCTGCAGGCCGATTTTCCCGTGGTGCAGGGCCTGACGCTCCTGCTCGCCGCCGCGGCGATCGTCGCCAATGTGACCGCTGACATCCTCTACGCGGTGATCGACCCTCGTGTCCGCTATTGATTCTTCTGCCACACCGCCGCCCTGCCGGCCGGGCCGGAGGCAGCGATCCGGCGAACCGCCGCGAGATGCCCATGAGTGACAGACAATGAGCGAGCAAGGCATAACCATCGCCGCGCGAGGCAAGGTACGAGGTGGGAGGCTCCGACGAGGAGCACGGTTCTTGATCCGGCGGCCGGCGATGCTCT
Source organism: Chloroflexota bacterium (assembly GCA_025924845.1). The sequence continues at coordinate 408 of JAICHN010000534.1, forward strand.
TCGGAGGGATCATTGTCGCTGTTTTCATCGGGGCGGGCCTGTTGGCGCCCTGGATCGCCCCCTATCCCTACGCCGCCCAGGATTTGGTCAGTGCGCTCAAGTCGCCGCTCAGCCCCCACCACCTGCTGGGCACCGACCAGTTCGGCCGCGACCTGCTCAGCCGCATTTTGTACGGCGCGCGCACCTCCTTTATCTTCGCGTTCGGGGTGACCCTGCTCTCGATCGTCCTGGGTGTCGTGCTGGGCGGCATCTCCGGGTACTTCGGCGGAACGGTCGACCTGATCCTCGCCGCCGTGATCGATCTGATGTGGGCGTTTCCCATCGTATTGGCGGCCGTGCTGTTCGTGGGCCTGCTCGGGCCGGGTCTGTTGCCCGCCGCTCTGGCGATCACCGTGGTCAACTGGGCGGGTACGGCCCGTATCGTGCGCGGCGAGGTGATTGCGCTGCGTGAACGGGAATTCGTGGAGGCAGCCCGCGCCCTGGGCCGCGGTCATCTGTTCATCATCTTTCGCCATATGATCCCCAATGCCCTGCCCGCCGTGCTGGTTCTGGCCAGCTTCTCCATGGGCATCGCGATCCTGGTCGAGGCCGCCCTCTCGTTCATTGGGCTGGGCGCCCAACCGCCGTTACCCAGTTGGGGCGATTTACTCTCCGAGGGCTGGGAGTATAACCAGTACGCGCCCTGGCTGGTGATCATGCCGGGAGTGTCGATCGTGGTGATCGTGCTTGGTTTCAACGTGCTGGGCGATGCCCTGCGCGAGGCGCTCGATCCACGGCTGAGGGAACGGTAGGATGTGCGTGCTGCGCGTGGAAAACCTGCGTACCGAACTGCGCTTGCGGCAGGGTACGGCGCCGGCCGTCAACGATCTTTCTTTGACCCTGCAAGCGGGCGAGACGGTCGCCCTGGTCGGGGAGTCGGGCTGCGGTAAGACGACCGCCGCGCTCTCGATCATGCGCTTGCTAAGCTCGCCGCCCGCCTATACCACGCGCGGCCGTATCCTGTTGCACGACGAGGACCTGCTGACCGCGTCGCCGGCACGGCTACGTCAATTGCGCGGTGCGCGAATCTCCATGATCTTTCAAGAGCCGATGACAGCCCTGGACCCGCTGTTCACGATCGGTACGCAGATTACCGAGACGATACGGGCGCACCGGCGCTGCGCCAAGGCCGAGGCAAGGGAGCAAGCGCTGGACGCCCTGGAGCGGGTGCATATGCAGTCGCCGCGCGCCTGCCTCGACCTCTATCCCCATCAATTAAGCGGCGGCATGAGGCAACGCGCCATGATCGCCATGGCGTTGTGCCTTAGTCCCGAGGTGCTGATTGCCGACGAGCCGACCACGGCGCTCGATGTCACCGTACAGGCCGGTATCCTCGATCTGCTCGCGGAATTGCGCGCGGACAGTGGGATGGCCATGCTCTTGATCACCCACAACCTGGCCGTGGTCTCCAAGGTGGCCGATCGTGTAGTGGTGATGTACGCGGCCGATGTGATGGAGAGCGCGCTCACCGCCGAATTGCTGGAGCACCCGCTCCATCCCTATACCCAGGCGCTTATGCAATCATTGCCGCGATTGGATCGCGGCGTGGAGGTGCTGCCCGCGATCCGGGGCAGCGTGCCCAACCTGCTCGAGATGCCGCCCGGTTGCCGGTTCGCGGCGCGCTGCGACCTGGCGCAACCGGCCTGCCGACAGGAGCAGCGGCTGGTTGCGGTTTCGGCCGACCACTGGGTACGTTGTTGGCAACGGACGGCCTGAGCGGAGGGGATAGTTTGCGAACCGCCGAAGCATCCTCGCCTCTGGTCCAGGGGCGCGACCTCACCAAACGCTTCAAGGTACCCACGGGAACCCTGTTGGCGGTGGATCATGTTTCGCTCCGCATCCAACCGGGCGAGGTGGTCGGCCTGGTCGGGGAAAGCGGCAGCGGCAAATCTACCCTGGCCCGGATCCTCCTTCGGTTGACTCCCCTGAATGAGGGTGACATCCAGTTCGAGGGCCGGCCGCTGCTTCAGTTGCGGGGGCGGACACTGCAGGAGATCCGGCGGCGGATGCAGATCGTCTTCCAGGACCCCTTTTCCTCGTTCGATCCGCGGATGACGGTTGGGCAGTCCGTAGCCGAGGGACTCTACTTTCTACCGCGCGGCCGGCGCCGTGCCCGCGTGGCGGAACTGCTGGAGTTGGTCGGTTTATCGCCCGATCAACGGGATCGCTATCCGCACGAGTTCAGCGGCGGCCAGCGTCAGCGATTGGCCATCGCGCGGGCCCTGGCGCCCGGCCCCCGTTTCGTGATCGCCGATGAACCGGTCTCGGCCCTGGATATCTCGATCCAGGCGCAGATTCTCAACCTGTTCCGCGGCCTACAACGCCAACTGGGCCTGACCTATCTGTTCGTCGGCCACGATCTGGCGGTCATTCACCACATTGCGGATCGGGTGATGGTGATGTATCGAGGGCGCGTGGTGGAGGAGGCGGCAAAGGCCGCCCTGTTCGCACGGCCTCACCACCCGTACACCCAACTACTGCTGGCCTCCGCCGTGGAGGTGGTGGGCCTGAGCGGCAAGACCGGCGCCGGCGCCGGCGGCGAATCGGCGGGAAATCAGGCCGCGCTCGGCTGTGCGTTCGCGCCTCGCTGTCCCCTGGCCGACAGCGGCTGTCGAGAGGCTCCGCCTCCCTTGCGCGAGGTGCGGCCAGGGCACTGGGCGGCCTGCTTTAAGGCGGAGCAGGCCGCCGTGCTCAGCGGCGCCGGGATACGCGAGAAGGGGGCAAGGAGCGACCAATGACTGACCATACATTCGGCATAGGCTTCATAGGCGTGGGCGGTCAGGGCGAGGAACAGGTGCGTGCCTTTGCCGCCTTGCCCGGAGTCCGCATTCGGGCAATCTGCGATGTGGACGCCGATCGTGCCGCGACGGTGGCCGCCCGCTATGGCGCGGCGCGCTGGACCACTGACCTGTCCGAACTGACCGTTCTCGACGATCTCCAGGCGGTATGTATCGCCACGCCGGAGGCGTATCACCTGGAGCCGACCATGACCTGCCTGGCCGCCGGCAAGCATGTGCTGCTCGAAAAGCCGATCAGCACCCGGCTGGACGAGGCGCGGCGGCTCTTCGAGCAGGCTGAACGATTCAGCCGGATCCTGGCCCCCGCCCACGTGCTGCGGTTCCACCCCGCCTATGCGACGCTCAAGGAGCGGAT
>JAICHN010000535.1 GCA_025924845.1 Chloroflexota bacterium
CCATGTGCAGACTGCGCGGAATTGGTGTTGCGGTCAGGGTGAGTACGTCGATATCGCGGCGCATTTGCTTGAGGCGCTCTTTATGCTTCACCCCGAAACGCTGCTCCTCGTCAATCACCAGAAGGCCCAGGTTGTCGAAGGCGACGTCCTTCTGCAAAAGCCGGTGTGTACCAATCGCGATGTCGATCGTTCCCTGACGAATGCCCTCCAGGACCCGCTGCTGCTCCTTGGTTGATTGAAACCGGCTCAGCACACCCACTCGCACCGGAAACGTCTGCATCCGTTCGCGAAAGGTGTTGTAGTGCTGTTGGGCCAGCACCGTAGTGGGTACCAGTACGGCCACCTGCCTGCCATCCATCACGGCCTTGAAGGCGGCCCGTAAAGCCACCTCGGTTTTGCCGTAGCCCACATCGCCGCATACCAGGCGATCCATTGGCCGCGGGCTCTCCATGTCGCTCTTGACGTCCCGAATGGCCTGGTCCTGATCCACTGTCTCCTCATAGGGGAAGGCGGCTTCAAGCTCGCGTTGCCAGTGACCGTCCGCCGCGAAGCTGTGCCCCAGCGCCTTCTCCCGGAACCGATAAAGATCCAGCAACTCGCGGGCGATCGCTTCCACCGACTCTTTGACCTTGGCCTTGGCGCGCGTCCATTCCTGACTGCCCAACTTGCTCAAGGCCGGAGTGACATCACCCATGCCTCGGTACTTGGTCACCCGATCCAGTTGATCGGTTGGGACAAAGAGCCGGTCTGTACCCGCGAATTGCAGGTCGAGGTATTCGCGCTCGGCGCGCCCCGTACCCCGTCGTACCACTCCTTGAAACCGCCCAATTCCGTGCTCGATATGCACTACGATGTCGCCGGGCTGAAAATCGAGCGCGAAGTTACCACCCGGTTCCCGATGGAAACGGGCGGCCCGACGCGACCGAGTCCAGCCGGCCACCTCGGCATCGGTAATGACCATCAGGTGCCCGTTCGGGAGATACCAGCCTTCGGGTAACTGCCCCGGTAGGGCGACAATCGAGCCTCGATCCGGTAGGCTCTCCAGCGCCGCTGCCTCGCTGACCGGCACATCTTCCTCGGCTAACAACTCGGCCAGGCGCTGCGCTTGCAGTGAGACGATACACACTCGCTCCTGCTGATTGCGCAACTCCGCACAGTCCTGAGCGAAGCGTTTGAGGCTGCCCGCATAGGAGGGCGCGGTGCGAAAGACGTTGCCCGCGCTCCAGTCCAGCCCGTCCCCATCGATGCGCTGCCTCCATTCCACGCGTGGTAGCAGCGACACTTCCTGGCGCAGGTAGTCCACCGCGAGGAGGGGTGAATGTAAACCCGGCGGCACCTCGCCGCGGCCCACGAGCTCTTCGCTCAGCTCGGCCGCTTGCGCGGTAAGGTCATCCATGGTCGAGAACAGCGCCTCGGGTTCGTCAAGGAATAACGTTGCTGAGCTGGATAGGTAGGAAAGGAGGGAACTCGGTTGCCGAGTGAGATAAGGCGTATAGAATTCCAGACCGTCGAAGGGAACGCCCGACTCCAGCCGACTCAGTTCCTCAGCCCACTGCGTCGCCACGTGAGGAAGGCAGCGTGAGGTGTCGAGGGTGCGAAGTTCCTGCAGGGCGCTCTCGGTCGCCGGTAAGACAAACGGATGCAAGGGTCCCACCTCGGCGCGGTCGAGCACCGCGACCGAGCGCTGAGTCGAAGGGTCGAATTGGCGGAGGGAGTCCACCTCTGATCCGACAAGCTCGATCCGTAGCGGCCAGTCGGCCCCGGCCGGAAACACATCGACGATACCGCCCCGCCTACAATATTCACCTGGGCGTTGCACCACCGCCGCTTGTTCGTAGCCCATCTCGCGCCAGATCGGCACTTCGCTGGAGACAACCAGGCGTCCGCCCCGGCGCACCTCGCGGAGCAGGGCGCGGGCCGTCCCCATGTCCATGAGCGGCTGCAACAGCGCCCGTGCCGGGGTCACCACCACTGCCGGAACGGCGCCGACCAACGCTTCTAGAACACCCTGTCGCTGCTGCACGATCGCCGGTTCAGGCTGAGTGCGTTCGTAGGGAAGGGCTTCCAGGGCGGGAAAGTGGAGCACGGGTAGATGAGGCGCTACCCACTGCTTCAACCCGTCCTCCCAGGCGGCTGCTTGCGCCGGATCGGCGACCACCACCAGCACTTGCCGTGCTCCTTGCGGGAAACGTTCGCCCTGTAGTGAGGCTGCCACGACTGGAGCGCTGGCACGCGGCGCTCCGTATACCGATGCCGTTCCCGTTGACCCCAGCCGCTCCAGCAAAGCCCGCACCTCTTTCAGGCCGCGCACGTGCTCAGTAAGCGGGTAGAGATTGGCGGCCAAATTAGCCATGCGCCTCCTCCTCCGCAATGAGCCCGGTGGGGGACGTCGGTGCCTCGGTGGTCGGGCCATTGTATCGATTCATCGCCGCGATGAGGCCGTCTGCCAACACGGTTCGTATAATGTCTACCGCCGCTTCGCATACCAGCGGCAGTTCTCTCTCCTCGGACGGCGAGAATGGGGATAGCACCCAATCCAGCGGCTCACCTTCAGTCGGGCGCCCGATCCCGGCGCGCAAACGCGCGAACTCCTGGGTGCCGAGTTCGGCACTAATTGACCGCAGTCCATTGTGCCCGCCCGCCGAGCCGCGGGCGCGCAGGCGCAATCGACCAAATGGCAAATCCAGGTCGTCGCTCACCACCAGCAAGCGCGATGGGTCGACGCGGTAGTAGCTCGTCAGGGATTTGACTGCTCGCCCACTGTCGTTCATAAATGTCTGGGGCTTTGCTACCACCACGGCCTGCCCTTCGACCTGAATTCGCCGTGTCTCGGCGTGATGCTCGGTCTTCCAGGCGCCCTTCCCCACGCGTTCCGCCAGGAGATCCACAATGCGGAATCCGATATTATGACGAGTAGGGGCGTAGCGACGGCCGGGATTACCCAGACCGGCGATCAAATGCAGGCCCTCCGGCGGTGGCTCAGGAGCAGAGTGACGGCGAAAGATCATAGGCGTTGGTCTTTGGGTGTGTGTTCATGGTCAGTCCGTAGTATGCGGGTGAGGGCATGCCATTCCGCGATGCTGAGCGTTTCGGCGCGTCGAGTGCGATCGATCCCGGCCCCATGCAACGCCGCGTCGATGATGTCTCCGGTGTTGGGCAGAGCGTGATTCAGAGCGTTATGCACCATCTTGCGTTTGGCGCTGAATCCGGCCTTCACCACTTTGAAGAGAAACGGCAGATCGGCCCGCGGTACCAACGGCGTCTCCCGCACTCGTAGCCGAAGTACCACCGAGTCAACCTTGGGTTGGGGGAGGAAGGACGTCGCGGGTACCTGGCGCAAGACCTCCACCTGTGCCCGCACCTGGGCAAACACGGCTATGGCGCTCAGCGCACCCGGTTCGGCCGCCAATCGCTCCCCTACTTCCTTCTGGACCATCAAAATGAGCGATGTCGGTTGGAGCGGACCTTCCAGAAAGAGGCGCAGAATCGGCGCCGTTATGTAATACGGGATATTGGCCACTACCTTGAACGGGCGGTTCGGATCCAATAATTCAGTCAGATCGGTGTGCAACA
>JAICHN010000536.1 GCA_025924845.1 Chloroflexota bacterium
AGGCCCGGTTCCGCCGTATCTCGACGGTCTGAGGCGCAGTTGGCCGGAAAGCCGGCCGCAATCTCCGTGGACTGTACGCCCTGGAAGACGCTGAGAAGTCATTCGAGTAGGCCACTTCCCGACCGGGTTGGTCGGGCGCGGGTACCCTGGAGCTCTCGCCGGCTCGCCATATTAAGTGGAATGCCGCGAACATGTGGCATTCACAGTGGGATTGGCAAGAAACGGACAGCCGGCCGCTCGTCCATTTCAAGAGCCGGCAGGGCTGGAACAAGCAGACCGGAACCGTCGAGATCGCACCTGCCGCCGTTTCGCTGCCGGAACTGCCGTTGCTCCTGACCTGGGGTGGTATCTCCTGGTGCTGTTGGCGCAAGACAGCACTACGGCGGCCGCCGTGACCGCCGTGACCTAAATCTCCCGGCCTTGGAAATAGCAGCAGTGCTCTCCGGCATCAAGTTAGAGGCAGCGGGCCAAACGCGGGAATGGCCATGTCAGTCTCGTCCGTAACATTGCAATAGGGGCCGCACCCCCAGCCGTACCAGAGATTGGTTCCCTCCGGCAGAGTGCCCTCGTTGTACTGTGCGTCGAACGCAAGGTGCAGAACGGCCATCGAGCCGTCGAGCGTCGTCTTATAGATCATCGGCAGCTCTTTCCCCGCGGCATCGCGCAGCGAGAAACCGGATGGCCGCCCCGCCGCCCGGAGCCGGCCCTGAATACCGGAGAAAGCGACGCGCAGACTCGGTCCCTCCACTCTCGCCCCAATAAGGTCCGGCGCCGGTTGGCCCGTCGCCGCCCGGGCTAGGCGCCGCCCCAACCGCGTCTGCCCCCGCGTACCGATATGAATGAGATCGTCCAGCTCGAGATCGATCGCCGTCACCATGCCCGAGTGAGGCAATATGCCGGCAAGCCGGCGCTGGGCCTCGCGCACGGCGTTCCATCCTTCGGGTGACCAGCTCCATCCCTGGCTGCTATCGCCAAACACACAGCCGATCTGCACAAAGTAAAACGGTAGATCGGGGCGCCGCTGATCGCGGCGAAACGCCTCAGTCAGGGCGAGCGCTCGATCGTGGAACTGCTCGGCTCCTTCGGGCGAGGCGTCGGATTCGCCCTGATACCAGAGTATGCCCGCGATCCTGCCGCCCACGGCCGCTATCCGCTCCATCGTAGCGCCGTACAACGAGTCGCCGCCCCGGGCACGCAGTTCCGGATCCCACTGCTCGAGCGATGTACCTCCGTGCGCGCTCGGGATCAAGCCGACCGGCACGCCGGTACGGGCGTAGTACTCTTTCGCGAACGCCAGGCCAGGTCCCACCCCCTTGGCTCGCCCCGGATCGCGCTGCTCCGGCGCACTGGGAATCGGGTCGCGGCCCAACAGTGCGTGGTGGACCGCGCGCGGCGATTCGGACAGCCAGTGCAGCGGCTCCGCCGCAACGTCCCAACATTCGCAAGATTGAAACGAATGCACGAACGGGGACGTGGATTCGACCTCGACCAGGTCTCCCACGCCTTCCATGTTGCTCTGGCCGGCCAGAACCCAGAGATCACCGACCAGCACCTGCTTGCCAGTGCCGACTTCATAGGGCCCGCCAACGGGCAGTTCCAGAGCATTTCCGCCGGGCAGGCGCACGCACGCCGTGCCGTCCTCACCCCGCTGCAGCACCTGATAGTCGCTTATGGTCATCGCTTCAATACTCTCCGGTGGGAATGGTTGTCTCAGGAAAATCGCCTGCGACTTCCTCCTGGGTTTCGTTAGGGACTCTTACCACTCCCCGTGGTTCGTACTCAAGACGGACAATCATGAAACCCATGGCGCGACTCCTTCCAGACGCCCATGCTCCCGATATCTAGGTCGGTCGTGCCCTGGTATGCCGTATAGAATAACATACAGGTTCCGTCATCCCCGGGGATGAGGCCGAGTGGCGTCCTCCAATCCTTCTCAGCGGTTGATACCTTCGGATCGCACCACGATCGGATCGCCGCGCCTCCACGTCACGCTATTTCACTGGCGCAGTGCAGTCAGCAGTTTTTGTCCATCAGGAGTGCCGAGCCCCGTACAGGGGTCCCAGCCCGGGCCGGCCTGATAGTCGCCGTTGTTGCCGGTCACGATATCGTGGAAGGCGCCCGTGCCGGGATCCAGGCGGTACAGGGCCGGCTGTACCAGGCCAACCCTGGCCCCCAGACCCGAATTGATCAAGGCGATCAGCGCGGCCCACAAGGGCGCCACCGCGCTGGTGCCGCCGATCGGCGGCAACGGCGGCTCGTGCCTGGGATCGGGGAAGGTCATACCGTCACAGAGCACGACATAGCCGCTTTCTTGGGCGGCGTTGCCCGCGACATCCGGCACGCCGCGACCGGCGCCCCCGACCGGGTTCACGCTGGGGGGAACGCCCGCGTTATCCTGATAGGCCGGCAGGGCAAAATCGCGACTGACGCCGCCGCCCGTGCCCACGTTCGCGGCCGGATGCCATACTTCTTCCTCAAGGCTTCTCCCGCCGGCCGCCAAAATACGCGTTCCGCCGCAGCTCAAGGCAAACGGACTCGACGCCGGAAAGTCCACGTGCGCCTTGCCGTCCCAGGGACGGCTCGGATCGTCCAGCGGATAATCCGCCGAGCCGCTATCGCCCGCTGCCACGCAGACCGTGATGCCCAATTGCGCGGCGGCCTGCAATACCTCATTGAAGCTTGTCTGGAACTGCGAGGTCGCCGTGGCTTCCGGACCGCCCCAGCTGATCGAGATTACATCGGGGTTATTGACTGCATCATGCACCGTTTGCGAGATCACATCCAGAAAACCGCGATCCGAGGCATCGGTCGCAAAGTAGACCACAAGGCGTGCGCCAGGGGCGATCGCCCCCGCCACCTCAAGGTCGAGCATGACCTCGACATCGGGATTGGCGGGGTCGAGCGGGTCAGTTCCTGGATTATTGACGCCGCCGTTGGGAAGATTGGCCACGGTCACCGTCGGCGGCGCGATACCCAGCTTGCCGAAGTAGCTCCGTAATTCCGCTTCTCGAAAGCCGCCGCCCAGCTCGATAATTCCGATCGTCTGGCCCTGGCCGGTCAGGGTACTTGGGAAGTTGTAGAGCTGCGCCACCTGGGGCGGCGAATAGCCCTGCGGCGCTGCCGTGGCTACGGCGGGACCGGTCCCACCGACCGGCGGTTGGATCGGTCCGATGACGAAGTGTGGGTGGGCAAACGGTCGATTATCGAGACCGAACACGCCGGTGACGATACCCTCGAGCTCGGCAGGCACATGAACCTCTCCGGTACGGCCGCGATAGGAGCCTCCGGGGTGCTCATACATCTTTAGGTCCACGGCAAAGGCTCGGCTGAAGTTCGCGGCCGTACCGGAGAGAGTGACGCTGCACTCAGGCACGCTGCTCCGGACCACTGTCAAGCCGTACTCAGCGGCGAAATCCGCCACCTTCCGCAGGTCATCCGGATCGGCACCGTAGGTGGCCGCTTGCTCGGCGCGCGTCATATAGGTGCGGTCCCCTGGTTTCCCGCTCGGCGCATCGAGCGGCACGGCGAGCGCATTGCGCCGGCGTACCCGAACCAGCACCTCGA
>JAICHN010000537.1 GCA_025924845.1 Chloroflexota bacterium
CAGACCGTATTGATGTCGTAATTCCATTGTTTGCCTGTTCAGCTAGCCGTACTCTCCACCCAGGGCACCTACCCTCAACACAGCCTATCCGGCATCGTACCAGACCTAACCGCGTCCCAGAAACCATCGGTGCAAAAGAACACCGCATATGCCCGGACTTCTCTCATGGTAGCAGCACGCGAGATGCGTCGCGGGGATGGTGGGTTCTATGAGCCTCCGTCCGCGGCCGTTCGTCCCTACCTCGCGAACGCATTCGCAGGTCCCAGCCCGCGTTCATGAGTCGTAACCTAGTCCCAGCCGATCCAGCGCGCGCAGCCAGAGGTTTCGACGCCCCTGCCGGCAATCCGCCCGATCGAGCGACCAACGCGTGAGCTGAATGCCGACGTAGCGCAGCGGTTCCGGAGGGAACGGTACCGGCTTACTCCGCACGAAGCGTAGCCGGGTCCGCGCCGTCTCGCGCCCCTCCAGCAAGTCGAGGATCACCGCCGCGCCAAAACGGGTCGAAGCGACGCCCAGACCGGTGTAGCCCGCAGCGTAGGCGACCCTGCCGGCCATGGCGGTGCCCCAAAACACGCAGAAACGACTACAAGTGTCGATGGCGCCGCCCCAAGCATGGGTGAACTGGATGCCGTCGAGTTGCGGGAAGGTGGCGAAAAAGTGCCTCGCCAGCTTGATGAACGACTTTGGACGGCTGTCCAGTTCGTCGCGTAGTCCGTTGTGATAGTGGTAAATGGCGTCGTAGCCGCCCCACAAGATGCGGTTGTCGCTGGTCAGCCGATAATAGTGGAACTGGTTCCCGCTGTCACCCAGCCCCTGACGATTTTGCCAGCCTATTGCCGTGAGCTGAGCCTCGGCAAGCGGCTCCGTCACCAGCACGTAATCGTAGACCGGCACGATATATCGGCTGACGCGGCGCAGCAGCGGCGCGAAAGCGTTGGTGGCCAGGGCGACGCGCCGCGCCCGGAGTTGACCATGAGAAGCGGTGAGCGTGACGGTGCGGCCCTCCTGGACGAGCGCGTGTACCTGGGTCTGTTCGTGGATGCGCACGCCGAGCGAGAGGCAGGCGGCCTTGAGACCCCAGGCCAGCCTGGCCGGGTTCAGCACGGCGGCGCCACTCTTGATCCACAGCCCGCCCAGGTAGGTCGGGGAATCCACTTCGTCGCGCACCTGCTCCCGATCCAGGACAAGCACATCCTGTCCATATCGGCGGGCCAGAGCGGCCTCCTCAGGCAGGCCCGCCACCTGATACGGCTCCAGGGCAACGGTGAGGGTGCCGGTTGCTTCAAAATCACACTCGATATTGTAGAGGCGCAGGGCATCCTGGAGCTCCGCGAAGTTCTGGGCACCAAGTCGCTCAAGCTGATCGATCTCGTCGGGAAAGCGGGTAAGCCCGTTGGTCAGGCCGTGCGTGAGGTCGGCGAGGCAGAAGCCGCCGTTCCGTCCCGATGCGGCCCAACCGATCTCGTGCCCCTCTACCAACACCACATCCAGGTCAGGATGCCGTTCCTTGGCCTGGAGGGCGGTCCAGAGACCGGTAAAACCGCCGCCGACCACGGCCAGATCACAGGAAGTGCTCTGGACCAGGGCAGGACACGAAGTGGGGCGGCGCCGGTCGTCGTCCAGCCAGAAGGAAGTATGCCGCGTCCCGGCGAAGGCGTGGCACGGATCAAACGGCATACCGGCTACTCCTCGCGATCAGGACGCGGCGCGCATCCGGGCGAGCGCCTCCAACACCCAGCCCCTGTTGACGGCGGGCATCATACCATAGTTGTAGAACGAGACCCCACGCGCGCCGATTGCGGCACAATGCGCGACCTTGGCGACCAGTTCGTCGAGTGAGTGACAATCGGGCACGCAGGGGCGGATCCCGATTTCCAGAGGCAGATCGGCGGGAAGACGCGCCCGATAGGCGTCAATTTCGTGCTTGAACCGATCCAGGCCGGCGAAATAGCCAAGCACCGAAACACCGTCACAGGTCCCCTCGGCGGGCGGTAGAGTCATGCCAAAGCGCCAGGCCAGATCGAGGACGGGCGACACAGGGGGCGCCCCCACCGCCGACGCCTCCTGAAGGTACACATCCACGTCGTTCACCGCGTGAACCGCCTCACGTACCTCACGCAGCAACCGATCGACCGATTGAGCGCGCAGCGCCATGTACAGGCTCAGTTCCCCATCCAGCGCGCCCGCCCAGTACTCGGAGAACCATGCCGCGTCGTCGCTCGCGCCGCCTCCCACGGCCAGGCGCTCCTCGATTTCGCGCGCCGCATAGAGGCGCACCGCCTCGCCATCTACCTGTCGGCTTCCGGCGAGGTCAAGACAGGCCGGGCAAAAGCACAGACCGAGCAGCACCTGTAACTCAGGCGTGACCACCACTTGCTGCATCTCATGGTGGAAACCGTGTACGAACGGCATGTGATGCGCCGCCTCCAATTGGATGGCGCGGAGCGGGTAGCGGCGCGCCAGGTCGCCGGCCAGGGCGCGCGCATAGGCGCGTACCGCCGGCTGCGCGGGGCAGAGATAGGTAATCGCCGGATCGCCGAAAGCGTTGACCGGTGCGAACTCGGGATAGGCGCTGCCCAGCCGTGTATTATGCAGGCAGACCGTCCAGGCGATCACGCTCAGTCCAGCCTTTTCGGCGCCGCGACAGAGGGAAGCCAGGACGTCCTCTTCCTGGGCGAGCTTGCCCACGTGCGGTTGAATCGGCGAATCGGCGAATGCCGCCGGATCGGGTCGGAAATAGAGCGAGCCATCCTCGGGGTAATAGACCTTGCGGCGTGGATTGTGGGGCAGGATCAGCTTCGCGGCATGGTAGCTCACGGCCAGGCTAATCGTATCGACCCCCAACTCCTCCCGCGCCCCGGAGCAGAACAGTTCGACCGACTCGTCAATCACATCCCAGGGATAGGTATACAAAGCGGCGTACATACAGTTCCCCCACCACGGACGGCAATCGCGGGAGCGGCGGCGGCCGGCTACTGGCGCAGCGCCCCCTCGATCAAACCCTTCATGAACCACTTCTGCAGGACGATAAAGAGCACGATCGGCAGAGCGATCATCACCGTAAAGACAGCCGAGATCTGTGGCCACTCCCACACCCCGGTGCCGGCGGTAGCTTCGGCCATGCCGACCGTCAGGGTCCGCGAGGCGGCAGTGGAGGTGAGGGTATAGGCCAGCAAATACTCGCCCCACATGGAGATAAAGTTGATCATGCCCACGACCACCAGGCCGTTGACGCAGAGCGGCAGCACGATCTGCACGAAGGTGCGGAGGACGGTGCTGCCGTCGGCCCGCGCCGCCTCCAGCAGTTCTCTGGGAATGGAGCGGAACACGCCGGTCATGATGAACGTACTGACTACCAGGTTAATCGCGATATAGGGCAGGATCAGGCCGATCAGGCTGTCGAGCAGATTTAGATCATTGTCGACCTGATAGATGCCGATAACGGACGTGATCTGCGTGGGGAAGAAGAGCGATGCCACCAACAGGGCGAGCAGAATGCGCCGCCCCGGAAAGGGCAGCCACACCAGCGCATACCCGGCCAGG
>JAICHN010000538.1 GCA_025924845.1 Chloroflexota bacterium
CGAGGCCCACGAAAAGCGCGGACTTACTGGAGAGTTTGAAGGTGCGTAACTTCGCTACTGCGGTGGCTACGATGCCCTTCAGCAGCAGGAGCACGATCGCGGTGGATCCGACGAGTGACGGATGCTTTCCCACGTACGAGGGATCGATCAACATCCCGACCGAAACAAAGAATAGACTGCTGAATACATCGCGGAAGGGGACGACCTCGGCCATGGCCCGATGCTCCACGTCCGACGTGCCGACCAGCAGTCCGGCCAGGAAGGCGCCCAGCGCCGTGGACAGGCCGAGTTCCGTGGCGCCCAACGCCGCGCCGAGGGCCAGGGCGACGACCGCGAGTGTAAACAATTCGCCGGATGCTACGCGCGCGACCGCATGCAGGAACCACGGCACGACCCTCAGGCCGAGCACCAATGTACCACCGATGAAGAGGATGGCTTTGCCGATCGCGAGCGCGAGGGTGGGCACGAGTGCGCCGGTATCGGAGGTAAGGGCTGGGAGGATAACCAGGAAGGCCACGGCGGAGAGGTCCTGCACGATCAGGATGCCAAGCAACACGGTGCCATGGATGCTCTCCATCTCACCGCGCGCCAGCAACGTTTTGAGGATGACGACGGTGGAACTCAACGCCACGAGAGCGCCGAGATAGAGCGCGGCGCCTCCGTTCCAGCCGAGCAGCAAACCGAACACCCCGGCCAGGACTCCAGTACAGAGCAGTTGCAGGCTGGTACCGAGGAGGGCGACGCGTCGCACGCGGGCCAACTCCTCAAGGGAGAATTCGACGCCGAGGGCAAACATCAGGAAGATGATGCCGACATCGGCCAGGCCGGTAATCCGACTGGGATCGCCGTTGAAACCTGGGGTGAAGGGTCCAATGGCAATACCGGCAACCAGGTAGCCGACCAGCGGCGACTGACCCAGGCGCACCGCGACGGCGCCGCCGAGGAAGGCGAGCGCCAGCGCAATGCCGAGATTGAGCAATACCTGTGTTTCCTCGGTCATCGCGCCGCGCTCCAATCTCATTGCCGGGAAGGGGGGCGCCCCTCTTGCCAGTGTACCGGTCCCAGGCCCTAACCCGACTGAACGAGGTAAGTAGTGCGCGAGGATCGCATCGAGTAGCGTAGCGTCGCGGGAAGCACGGGCGCTGCATCGTGCTTCTGAGCCCCCACTTGGTCAGCGCTGCACAGCGGCGCTGACCAAGTGGGGACCAAGTGAACAGCGCTTGCGCGATCACGCGCCCTCGCGTACATTTGCTATGTATGCGCCCGTGGCTCAATGGATAGAGCATCAGATTCCGGATCTGAGGGTTGGGGGTTCGAGTCCCTCCGGGCGTACCAAAAAAGAGGTAATGCCATGAGCAGCCTTACCCTTTTCCGGGCACAATCCGAGCTTGACGAGTTGCGCGCCACCACTAGCCCGACCGATATTTCCACGCCGAGTCCGGTAGTCGAGGTGGCTGTGCTCAGTCCGCATCTTCGGTCGGCTTTACAGTCTGTCGGCCGGGGCATCAAGCGCGCCGATAGGTTGCTGACGACCTTAAGAGAGGAAGGACTGCTCGAAAGCCCCCCCGGGGAGAACTTTAGGCGCCGCAATCCAAGCCGAACGCGCTCGACTCTTCGCGGTAATCGTGGAGTATGCGCCGGACGAGGCATACTACTGGACGACAATGTGGCAAGAGGGTGAGCAGGAGATCGAGGACGAGTGCCTACGGGGCGGCCCGATCACCTTCCAGGATGAGGATGCCCTGGACGCCGCACTGCGCGGAAGGTGACGTGCTCCACCATCGGCGCCTATGCCCGCTTCTTCGTGAGTTCGCTGATCCGACTGATGCCGAGAAAGCTGCCTTCAGGCGTGCCCGCCAGCGGTTTGTCGCTGACCTCCAGGCTGGGCGACCTCCTCGGGCAGGTCTGCGAGTACGTGAGATGGCCACCGAATCCGGCGTGTACGAACTGACCTGGGCACCGGATGGCCGCGCCACCTTCGAGTACGGGCCGCCGATCCGCCTCGGGGAGCGCCATGTGATTCGGCGTCGGATTGGTGCCCATGAGATTTTCGACAATCCGTAATTGGTCGCGGCCCGAACCAGCCCTCACTTTCCTGAAGTGAGGACTCAGTGCCTATATGACGCGCGTAAACTTGTTTTCCTCTATCAAGAGCATAAGCGAGACGGGCAAACGAGCACGTTCTTCCGGCTGGATAATCCTAAACGAGAGGATGCTTGATCGTTCCCCCGCCGGGTGCCGGCGCCTAGAGTGCGGGGAAGCACGTCCCGCCCATCGCTGGGAAGCTCTTGGTGCATAAAGGCAGTCGGCCGTGGGCACGCGCCGCCTTAACCACTTCTTGTACGGCGGAGATCACGGTCGTTGGTGCGTCTTCCTGGATCGCATGGCCGCTATGTGGGACGAGTACATGCACGCTGTCGGAGGAGAGCCCGGCCAACTCCTCCTGCATACCGCGCCAGGCTGCTTCCTCGCGCACCGCGACCATCGCGGGATAGCGGTGATCACCCGCGGTGAGCACGATGAGCGGGATGTTCCCAAGGGTGCCGGAAGCGCGGACCTGTGCGGCGCTGGCCGGTAGGTCAAAGAACTCGATATTTCCGTAGTCCACGATCTCCCTTCGTAACCGGGCCACGGTTGGGGACTCTCCTGGGCGAGCGGGTCCGAGCGCCGCGAGCGAACGGTCGCCAGCATCCGGATGGGTGCAGTCGACAAAGACCATCCCCGCTGTCTCCGTCGGGTAGCGGCCGGCGAACACGCGCAGATGGAAGCCCGCGATGGAGTGTCCCACCAGGACGTATGGTCCTGCTATTCCTTGCCGCGCCAGGAGCGCGTGAAGTTGCGTTGCGATAGCCAGGCTGGTCCGCGGTCCTGGACGAGCATCGCTGCCGCCTGTTCCAGGGCGATCATAGAAGCAGACCCTTGTGGTGCGGGAGATTGCCGGGACCACCTGTTCCCAGGCGTCCGATGACGCGTTAAGACCTGCTTCGAGGATCACAGTCGGCGTGCCGGTGCCGAGGCAGCGGAAGTAGACGCGATACCCTTCGAACAGAATGCGGTTGGCTGTCAGCTTCGGATTCCCGGCGTCGATGGCCGAAATACGACCCAACGCATCAAGCCGGAGGAGATCGACGCGGATGAGGCCACGCTGGAAGTTCACATAGTAGGTCTGGTTTGGCTGGGTTGTGACGCCCCGGCACGTACCGAGCGCCTCTGTGTAGTGGGCAAGAAGCATATTGACCTGTTGGAGGGGCGTCCGCGCCAGGAAGTCCGGGCTGAACCAGGATGCCCGCACAGGCTGTGACAGACAGAGTCGCTCCAGGACTGCGAGAGCGGTTAGCGGCCTCGCCTGGCCGACCAAGGTCTTGCCGCCGTACAGCAACACAACCAGGACACTGACAAGTATGAACCGGCGTAGGCGAGGCATGATACTCTCCGATATCGCTAGTTGTACTCATGTTGGCGCCGCTGCCCCAGGGATTCCTCCCCTTCCGGCACGCCGGCCGCCGAGCGGCA
>JAICHN010000539.1 GCA_025924845.1 Chloroflexota bacterium
CAACAAAGAGATCGCGAGTGAGACGGGAATGACCTATAACACGGTGAAGATTCACGTACGGAGTGTGCTCCAGAAACTGGGCGTTCGAAGCAGAACGCTCGCCGCGATCCAGTATTTGCGGGAGGAACAGGATTGACCAAGAGTCTCGAGGTCTACGATCACATCCCGCCTAGCGCGATGGTGATCATGGCCCATCCCGATGACGCCGAATTCACGGCGGCGGGTACCGTGGCCCGCTGGACCCTCGGCGGCGCGAAAGTGGTCTACCTCCTGGTCACCGATGGCGATAAGGGTACCAGCGATCCCAGTGTAACGGGCGTTCAATTGGCGGAGATACGCCGCGCCGAGCAAGTGGCCGCCTGCAAGGTCGTCGGCGTGGACTCGGTCGAGTTTTTGCACTATGAAGACGGCATGGTTGAGCCTACCCTTGCCCTGCGCCGCGACATCGCCCGCATCATCCGTAAGCACAAGCCCTATGCCGTGATCTGTCCCAATCCCATGCTCTACTTCGGTGGCCGGGATTATGTAAACCACCCTGACCATCGGGCCGTGGGCGAAGCAGCCCTGGGCGCGATCTACCCATCCGCCCGGGACGGCCTTACCTTTCCCGAACTACTGGCCGAGGGGTTCGAGCCGCACAAGGTCGCCGAGGTATTTATCGGCATGGGAGATGAGGCGGATGTGATCGTGGACATCTCGGACACGATCGGGCGCAAGATAGAGTCCCTGCGCGCTCATGCCAGTCAGTTGGGTGATTGGGATCCCACTGAGGAAATGGAAAAATGGGCCAGGGAGGCCGCTGCCGATCTCCCATTCAGTCACGGTGAACGCTACCGCCATATCAGGTTGGATTGAAGGTGGCCGGGAAAGCGCGATCCTCCGATCGCGCTTTCCCGAGCCGGCAGTTAAGATCGACGCTTTCCTGCCGGCACGATCCCCTCCGCAATGACGGTAAGTGGGAGGATCAGGCAGATCACCAACTTGCCTGCTTGCCGCCCACCCGCTCCCGCTCGATCCGCGCTTGGTAGCCGCTCGCATCGAAGGCCGCCAGAGGATCAGGAGCGCCGCCCAATTCCTCGCGGACCCGCGCCAGGAGCGGTCGCACATCCGTTTCGTAGGCATCGAAGAGAATTCGGTGGGCCGCCACCACGTCGCCGGCGACCTGCGCCGTGCGCAGCGCGGTCCGATCGACCAGAAGCGCGCGAGCATAGGCCGCCTGGCAACGCATCACGGAAAGCAGCATAGCGGGAATCTTCCGCTCCACGTTGTGGCTCTGATCCAACATGTAGGCCACGGCGCCCGCGCATGCCGCGATCGCCGTGTCCGGGTCGTCTTCAGCCTGGGCAAGCTCATAAAAGATTAGGAACAATTCCAGAGGGTTGGCACTGCCCACCATCAGATCATCGTCACCGTACTTCCGACCATTGAAATGAAACCCGCCCAGGCACTCTTCAGCCAGTAGGGTCGCCACGATTTGTTCAATGTTCACCCCTTGCGCGTGATGCCCGAGGTCCACCAGCACCTGTGCGCGCGACCCAAGCCTCCGACACAGGGTGAGCGCCATACCCCAATCGGCGATATCCGTGCTGTAAAAGGCGGGCTCATAGAACTTGTACTCAATGAGCAGGCGCATGTGTCCCTCAAGCGCGGCATAGATCTCCCGCAGAGAATCGATAAGGCGAACCCGCCGCGCCCGCAAGTCATCCTGACCCGCGTAGTTGGTGCCGTCAGCCAACCAGAGTGAGATGTCACGCGACCCCGTGGCGGAGGCGATGGCAATACAGTCGCGCACGTGGTCGCGGGCGCGGCGGCGAATGGCCGGATCGGGGTTGGCAAGCGAACCAAACTTGTACTCTTCTTCCTGAAATAGATTGGGGTTTATGGCTCCCAGCGTCAGACCGAGACCGGCGGCGTGGCTACGGAGCGCCTGCCAATCATCCACCGCATCCCAGGGAATATGCAGCGCCACCGAAGGCGCCACCCCGGTAAGGTGATGAACCTGGGCGGCGTCGGCCAGCTTTTCCTCGACTGATCTCGGCACGCCCGGTTGGGGGAAAACCTTAAATCGGGTGCCGGAATTGGCATAGCCCCAGCTGGGCGTCTCGATGCGCTGCGCTTTTAAGCGCGCCACGATCGGCTCCAGTTCGCGCCCCTGCGCGGCCAGCGCCTCTTCGATCACCGCCAGCCCCGCCGTCCCGGCATGGGTTACCATCAATTCTTCCCTTTCCCTGAGCACGCCTACCGTTCAGACAGACGAGCAACATGTCGTCCGCCGGCCGTGGCGCGGAACGCTACCAGTTTACCCGACGCACTCTCAAGATCAAACCGCCAACACCTTATACCAAAACGACATCATACGACATTAGTTTATCGCCTATGGTTGACGAGCCGCTTATCTGGAGCTACGATTGGCCCGGAGCGAAGGGGCAGTGAAGCCCGCGCCAGGCCATGGGAGTGCAGGATGAGTAGGTCGAAGGGTCGTTCACGACCTTGATGACGGCAGAGCGGCGTCTCGCCCTGATCGACCTCCTGGAAGAACAGGATGTCTTTGCGGTCGAGGCGTTGTCTCGACGATTCGGCGTATCCGGCCAAACAATCCGACGTGATCTCAAGGCGATGGAAGCCCAGGGTCTGTTGCGCCGCACCTATGGCGGCGCTGTGACCCGAGGCACTTCGCAAGCCCAGGAGAACAGCTTCCTGTCCAGGGTTGAGGAACGCCGCCCGCAAAAGGAGGCCATGGCGCGTGCCGTGGTGCCGCTTCTCCCACGTGGGCAGACGATTATGTTCGACGCCTCCAGCACTGTACTTCACGTGGCACGCGGACTGCCGTTCGATTTTGAGGCTACGGCCGTGATCAACGCCTTGCCTGTGGGCCTGGAGTTAGGGAAGCGTCCTCACCTCAATGTCACCTTCCTGGGCGGCTCCATGCGGCACACCTCACTCTCATTCGCGGGCCCTCTGGCCGAGGCTGCTATGAACAGGCTGTACGTTGACTGCGCCGTGCTCTCGGCCCGCGGCTGCAGCGTCCCCCATGGCCTTACCGAAGCAAATCCGTTCGAAGCTCGTCTCAAAGAGATAGTCGTCGCGCACGCGGGCCAGGTGATCGCCGTGGTCGATTCAAGTAAACTGGGCAAGGCGGCGCTAATGCACTTCACGCCGATTGAACGAGTGGATACCTTGATCACCGATTATGAGGCCGATCCCGGGCTTCTTGCTTCATTGCGTGCCGAGGGACTGAATGTCGTGACGGCCGAACCACCGGAACCTACCTTGAAGACTGGATAAGAGAGGACAATCATTAATGAGTTCGGCAGACAATACCGTTCAACCTACGCTTCTCGCCCAGCTTACCGCCCGCTCTCGGCGCCTGGGCGCCGATCGCTCCGTCTGCAACTGGGGTGGGGGCAACACGTCGGTCAAGGCGGAAGAAGTTGACTTCCGGGGGCGTCGCCGGGCCGTGCTGTGGGTCAAGGGCTC
>JAICHN010000540.1 GCA_025924845.1 Chloroflexota bacterium
ACCATGGCGCCATCACCGGAGCGCAAGCCGCACTGATTGGCGATCAGTTCGCCCAGGCCGGGAAGCTGTTCCACGTCGCTGCTGCCAAGGGCGCTCTCATGCAACATGAGGCTCGAAACCAGTACGGCGTTGATCGCCGCCAAGCCCCCCGCCCGTGTGAATACTTCCTCGGCCAACATGTGGGAGTGCCCGGTACCGAAGACATGGATCACGCCGCCTGCCTGAATTACCTTCGTCAGGCCGGCGACGGCTTGGCGGATCGCCGCCGCCTGCGTCGTGCCGATGTCGTCGAGCAGATCGCGCATCGTGCGCTGATACCGAGTTATGGCATCGACTTGCTCCAATGCCTGATCCGGGGATTCCGCCACAACCATCACGGTGTTCCTTCGGCTAGCCTAACCTATAAGAGCAAGAGCGTAAGGTTCCTCGCGCTTGTGGGGGAACCCCATGGGACTGCCCGGGTATTTGGGCCAAGCGGTACTAACCGTGCATCGCGGAACCCTCCGCGCGACGGCGAATGACTTCAAAACTGAATAAATCGCCCTTGTGATAATCGATAGAGTAGACAAGGGCGCGGTTCTCAGCGTCATAGTTCACCTGTTCCATCACAAACCAGGCCGTAGAGGGGTCCGCGTTGATATATTTGCTGGTCTTCGGGTCGAGTGTCGCGGCACGAAGCGTCGCGGATGAATGGGTCACGGATCGACCGGTCCGCTCGCGAAGATAGGAAAAGAGCGATCCTTCCCAGGCTTCGAGTGGCCGCTCTGTTTCCGCCCAACTCGCGTCGAACCAGTCAATGGAGTAGAGGGCCGCTACCGCGTCCACGCAGCGCAGCCGCTCAAGCCGGACAAGCGGCGTGGCGACCGGAACGTTCAGCGCGTTCGCGGTGATTTCCTGGGCCGGGACCACCTCGACACTGAGCACCTGGGTTGTGAGCGCGAAGCCAAGTTCCGTCGCCAGTTCAGTGCCGGTCTGTAAGCGGGTAATAGGATGCATAATGGGCATGTGGGTGACGAAGGTGCCCTGGCCACGTCGAATGAACAGCAAGTGGTCGCGCTGGAGGCCCTTGATCGCCTCGCGGATAGTCATCCGGCTGACCTCGTAGACCGCGGCGAGTTCCGCTTCGGTGGGTAGTTGCTGCCCCTGTTTGAACTCACCCGACCGGATCCGGTGAGCCAGATCCTCGCGTACCCGTTCGGTTAGTGGCCGGCGATCCTGCGTTCCCTGTAACATCGAGCATATTCTCCATCAGACGTCTGACATCTTACCTTGGGCGGGGTGGTCTGTCAAGCGCACCCCACGGCGTATCATAGATCGCCGGACCGTGCAGACAGGGGAACCACGTTCCCTTCGGGAAGATAAAGCAGTAAGTAAGAGGAGCGGCAACAGTATGGAGATGCTGAAATCAGGTCAGGCAGCGGGCACGCGGGAACAGCAAGATCAACGCGTACGAGAAACCGTGACCGGCATCATCGAGGCGGTGCGCGAACGGGGCGACGCCGCGTTGCGCGAGTTCTCCGAACGGTTTGACCACTGGAGTCCGCCCCGGTTTCGCCTTGACGCCGAGCAGATCGAAGCGATCACGGCCGGCCTACCGCCTCAGGTCCGGGAAGATATCACCTACGCCCAAGCACAGATCCGGCGATTTGCCGAGGCGCAGCGCCAGTCCATTCACGACTTCGAGTTGGAGACGCTGCCGGGCGTGCGTCTGGGCCAGCGCCATCTGCCAGTTGCGACGGCAGGCTGTTACGTGCCGGGCGGGCGCTATGCGATGGTGGCGTCGGCCCATATGAGCGTGCTCACCGCCAAGGTGGCGGGGGTGCCGCGTGTCGTAGCGATGACGCCGCCGCTGCATGGTGCTCCGCCGGCGGCCACGGTCGCCGCGATGGCGCTTGCCGGCGCCGACGAGATCTATATACTGGGTGGGGTTCATGGCATGGCCGCGATGGCGATCGGCACGGAGACCCTGCCTCCGGTCGACTTCATTGCCGGCCCCGGCAACGCGTATGTCGCCGAAGCCAAGCGCCAACTCTATGGCCAGGTCGGCATCGACCTGATCGCGGGCCCGACCGAAATTCTGATCGTGGCGGATGCGACCGCGGACGCCGAACTGGTGGCCTGTGACCTCCTGGGCCAGGCCGAGCACGGCCCCGAATCGCCGGCAGTGTTGATCACAACATCGGAGTCTTTAGGACGCGCGGTGATTGCCGAGGTCGATAGGCAGCTTGCCACATTGCCGACGGCGGAGGTGGCGGGCCGAGCCTGGCGCGACTACGGCGAAGTTCGCCTTGTGGCTGATCTGAATGAAGCAGTACTCGAAGCGGATCGCGCCGCATTCGAACATGTGGAGATCCTCACCAGTGACCCATGTTACTTCCTGGAACGCCTGCACAACTATGGCGCGCTCTTCCTCGGATCCGGCACCACGGTAGCCTACGGCGACAAAGTGATCGGCACCAATCATATCTTGCCTACGCGCGGGGCGGCACGTTACACCGGGGGCCTGTGGGTGGGCAAGTACCTCAAGACCGTGACGTATCAAGAATGCAGCGCGGAGGCGAGTGCTCAGCTGGGGGTCATCGCCTCGCGTCTCTGCGATCTGGAGGGTTTTGCCGCGCATAAGGCCACGGCCGACCTTCGCGTGCGCCTCAATCAGATTGGCAATTGCCTGGGGTAAGAATCACGCCGGTCCGGCGTCTAATAGGTGTTGGTCAGAAGAATCACGGGAACATTGGAGGAGGTGACGGACTGACGGCACGACGCTGGACCCACGCGTGACCCCTGGGCCGGGATCTCCGGTCCATTATTCGCTATGGATGAGAGGCACACAACTATGAAGAGGAAAGTCCTTGCCGTTCTCGCGATCGCCGCTATGGTGGGAGGCGGCTTCGCCGCGGCGCCCGCCGGCACGATGGCCCATGGTACCGCCGCCGCGTCCACGATGCATGTGCAACTGCGCGCCCAGGCATTCAGCGGCGTTTCGGGTACGGCGACCCTGACCTTTAATGCCTCCACGGGCATGACGACCGTGAAGGTGTCCGTGAAAAACCTCGAGCCGGGCAGCGTACACCCTTCACATATTCACGCCGGTAAGTGCTCGAGCAACGGCCCGGTCATCGCGGGCCTGAACAGTGTCAAGGCGAACAAGGCCGGTGTCGGCACCGTCACCACGGTCATTAAGGGTTCCTTCGTCGGGAAGCACGCCTATGTGAACGTCCATCTCGGGCCTGGCCTGGCCCTCACCCAGTACACGGTGCTTGCCTGTGGCGAGTTAGGCGCGGCCAAATAGAGCCGGCTCGTCAGGGGGGACGGACCGCACGTGGCTCGTCCCCCCTGACGGAGTGTTTTGTCCGAGGAGTTGCGTCGATCGTGCCACGTCTTCAACACACGCTGATCTACCCGCTCGCGGCACTGAGTGCGATCTCCTGCCTGTGCTACGGCGGCTTCCTCCTGCTCGGGACGCCTACGGGGAATG
>JAICHN010000541.1 GCA_025924845.1 Chloroflexota bacterium
AATGATACGCCAGGGAAAGGATGGCGCCTATCACCCGCGGCCGGTCGGCAGGGGGCAGCGCCTCGGCCAGGGCGATGCCCTGCCGTGCCACGGTCGCCGTGTCCTGCTGATGGCGCATCAGGAGGAGCAGATATAAATCCAGCCGATCTTGTTCGGTCCAGACGGCGCCCGCCACGCACAGACCGTGCAGGCGGCGCAGTACGGTGTCCCCATCCTGGGTGCCGATCAACACGTAGCGGATCGTGTAGGGCAGCGGGCCGAGGGCGATGGGCGCCGGCGCCTTACGCACGCCCGGCCCGCAGAGAACCACGGTATGGATCGGACGATCGGGATAAGCCTGGAGCAGGGCAAGCGCATACTGCAAGAAGCGGATGAGGTCGGCCAGGGCCAGCCGCGCCTGGAACTCCAGGTGCAACAGGCTGTTGTCCGTGAGCTCAAACAGGGTATCGAGCCGTTGGAGCTGCAAGGAGAGCTGGGGCAACTCGATAGGCAAGGGACGGCGGATGGGCGCCAGGTCGAGGCCGAAGCGGTCGGGCAGGAGGGTGGCGATCTGTTCGGCCTCCAGCTTGAAGAGCACATCGAGCGCCTGGCTGGTGATCCGCGACGGGGGCGGCGGGGCTTCCTGGGCCATGGGCGGGGCGCTCCTCATGAGTGAGTGATCGGAACCTCCGGGTAGGGCCAACGCCAGTGTACTACAACGTGGAGCCGATGAGCGCCGCGGCAGCGCGGACCTTGGCATTGGCGCAAGCCTACCATGGAAAACGCGTGATGCAGTATCCTGTACGGTGACTTTCGTCGAGCGTCCTGTCAGTACATGCCCGGAGTCGCTATGAGCACTACTACTTCGCCGGATCAGGAACTGTTGGAACGTCTGCGCGCCAAATTGACCCGTCCCTATCGGGTCATTATCCACGATGATCCCATCCACACCTATCATCAGGTAGCGGTGGCCGTGACGCGCACCATTCCCGACCGAACCTACGCGGACGGCTGGCGGATAGCCACCCTGGTCGATACGACCGGGATGGCGGTTGCCGCCACCTGCCCCAAGGAACCGGCCGAGCATTATCGCGAACGTTTCGAGCGAACCTATGGGCTGACCAGCACGATCGAGCCCGCCTGATGCGTCCCATGCGCCGGCAACCAGCCGACGTACGAAGCTAGGCCATTCCCACCCAAAGGAGCATCCAACCATGAGCGTTCCGGATATCCAATCCCTTTCGGTGGGGCCGATGGACAATAATGTCTACATCCTCACCTGCCCTACGACCGGGAAGCGCGTCCTGATCGACCCCGCCAACGAGCCCGATACCATTCTCGATGCCCTGGGTACGCCCACCCTGGACTACATTCTACTCACCCACGGCGATACCGATCATATCCTCGCCCTGGATGAGATCCGCGCCGCCTCCGGCGCCCCGGTCGCCATTCATGCCGCGGACGAGCACATGCTGGGCGGGCGTACAGTGGACTTTCATCTCCGGGAAGGCGAGGATATCCGGTTCGGTGAGGTGACCCTGCGCGTGTTCCACGTCCCCGGCCATACGGCGGGCGGGGTCGCCTTCTACACCGCGCCCTACCTGATCGACGGTGATACCCTCTTCCCCGGCGGCCCCGGCAATACGCAGCGCGAGGGCGGCGACTTTCCGCTGATCAGCGAGGGGATTCGCACCAAGTTCTTTACCCTCCCCGACGAGACCATCGTCTATCCGGGACACGGCAAGAGCACGACCATTGGGACCGAACGGCCCCATCTGCAAGAGTGGATCGATCGCGGATTCTAGGAAGGGATAGGCCATGAAGTTCCGCATCAGTAGGGCCGCCTGTATCGGCAATGGCCGCTGCGTGGACGTGGCGCCCGAGTTGTTCGCCCTTGACCATTTCAACAAGGCAATCATCATCAACGCCGAGGGGACTGACGAGGATACCATCATGGATGCCGCCCAGGCATGCCCCGTGCAGGCGGTCATCGTGGAGAGTGATTCCGGCGGGCGCATCTATCCACTGATCGACTGATCGCCGACCGGATCGGCGCTCACTCGGCGCTGTTCCGGGCGGTAAGGGGCGCGGCCGCATCAAAAGCCCAACTAAAGAAGAGAGTAGTGAAAGCACCATGGCTGAGGATCTGACCTTTATGGCAATCCACGCCCATCCGGATGACGAAGTTTTCGGCACTGGCGGGGTGTATGCGAAGTATTCCTCCCAGGGCATCCACACCGTCCTCGTTACTTGCACGGGCGGCGAGGAGGGTGAGATCGTCGATCCCAGTATGGTGGTTGAGGAGGTGAAGCCGCGACTGGCCGAGGTGCGCCTCCAGGAGTTGCGTTGCGCGGCCGATAAGCTGGGCATCGAACACCTGGAGTTGCTGGGCTATCGTGACTCCGGAATGGCCGGGACGGAGGGAAATCAGCACCTCGAAAGTTTCAACATGGCCGATATGGATGAGGCGGTTGGACGGCTGGTGCGCCTGATCCGTAAGTACCATCCCCAGGTGCTGGTCAGCTACGACGAGAAGGGCAGCTACGGCCACCCGGATCATATTAAGGCATACCACATCACCAGGCTTGCCTTCGACGCCGCCGGCGATCCGGCGCGCTTCGTGGACTCCGGTTCGGCCTGGCAACCGCAAAAGCTCTACGAAGCCGGCATAACGCAGGGTCAGGTTGAACGCTGGCTGAAAGGGGCCGAGGAGGCGGGCATCGACATCCCCTGGCTGCGCGATCGCGCGGAGGAGGATCGTCCGCGCGGCCTGCCCCAGGAGAAAGTCACCACCACCGTGCTGATCGGGGACTACCTGGACCGGAAACGAGCCGCGTTCCGCTGCCATCGCACCCAGATCAATGACGATAATCCCATGCTGTCCATCCCCGATGAAACAGCACGCAAGATCTTTATCGACGAGTGCTTCGTGCGCACCCGCTCCCTGGTGGACGCGCCGACGCCGGAAGACGACTTATTCGCCGGTTTGCGCTGAGCATGCCGAGTCCGCGCCGGATCGCGCGCGCCGCCGGGGCTGACCGCCGCCGCGGCATTCGTGGGGGAGCGATCCGGCGGCGCGATGAGGAACGAACATAGACATGCGGCTTCATCCCTGGCTCGCCGGCTTGCTCATCCCGGCCATGCTCTTCCTGCCGGTCGTTCCCGCCGCGCGTGGCGCCGAGCAGCCGGCGGCAACCGCTATCCTGATCGCCGCCGCGCCAACCGCCGATCCGCTCGCGCCCGCGCCTTCCGCTCTCTGGTGGGCTACGCCGCCCAACCGCCCTACTCGCCTCCGAGGCGCCGCGCTGGCCGGCGTCGTGACCGGCCTTACCCGCTCCCCCGACGGCCGCCATATTGCCTACGTGCTGAACGGTAGGCAGCTTCGCCAGGCCAACGCCGACGGCTCCCATGCAATCGTGCTCTACGCTCTGCCCGACGGCTTTTTCGGCCAGATTACCTCCCCTCGCTACACGGTGGACGGC
>JAICHN010000542.1 GCA_025924845.1 Chloroflexota bacterium
ACATCCAACCGTCTCTGATACTATTCTGAGTCGGCTTGCCCACGGCGCCATTATGCCCAAGCCGGCGATTGTCGAGTTGCTCGGCGACCGGGTGCGCTTCGCCGACGGCAGCGTGGAGGAGGCGGATCTGATCATCTACTGTACAGGCTACAAAAGTAAGCTTCCCCTTCTTCGACCCCGACTGCATCTCGGCGCCGGACAATGACCTGCCCCGTTTCATGTACGTGTTCAAGCCCGACATGGACAACGTATTCTTCATTGGTTTCGTCCAACCGTGGGGTTCGATCATGCCTATCGCCGAGGCCCAATCAAAGTGGGTCGCCGACTACCTCCAGGGATCGTACGCGCTGCCGTCGCCGGCGGCGATCCGCGCCGCTATGAGGCGAGACCGGGCGGCGCTGTCCGAGCGCTACGTGGATTCCAAGCGGCACACCATGCAGATCGATGTGGACGACTACCTCTATGACCTCGCCCGGGAGCGCGAGGCCGGCGCGGCACGAGCGTGCCGCCATACCGGGAGAATCTTCGGATGTCACTGATCGGCGGAATGCCGGTCCGGCAGGAGCGAGATGGGGAGATTATGAGCATGACAGAGGATCGGCGCTATCGGGTGATCGAGGGTTGGGAGCGGTTACCGAGTGGATTCAGCCACGCGGACTGTGTCGGCGTGGGGGTGGATTCGCGCGACAATGTCTACCTGCTCACGCGCGGTCAGGCCCGTGTCCTCGTCTACAACCGTGAAGGAACCTTTCTCCGATCTTGGGGCGAGGATCTATTTACCGAGCGTACTCACGGCTTGACCGTTGGTCCTGATGATCGCATCTACTGCGTCGATGAAGGCAATCACTGCATCTACACGTTCGCGCCGACCGGTGAGTTGCTCGGAACCATCGGCGCCAAGGGCGTTGCCGCCGACACCGGGTACGATGGGCGAACCTATGAGAGCATCAAGGGCGGCCCTCCGTTCAATCGTCCGACCAATCTGGCCGTGGCACCGAACGGCGAGTACTATGTGACCGACGGCTACGGCAACTGCAAGGTGCATCGATTTGCCGCGAGCGGGGAGTTGATGCAGTCCTGGGGCGAGCCGGGCAGCGGCGCCAGGCAGTTCATTCTGCCTCATGGAATCCGCGTAGCGGCCGACGGGCGAGTGCTGGTAGCGGATCGCGAGAACGATCGTGTGCAGATCTTTAGTCCTGAAGGTCGTTTCCTGGAGCAATGGACCGACGTACAGCGACCGACCAACATCGCGATCGACAGGGCGGGCGCCATCTATATCTCGGAATTGTGGTGGCGGGTGGGCGATTCCTCGCCAATCCACGGTGAGATCAGCGAAGACCACCCTGGGCGGGTCAGCGTCTTTGACGAGACGGGCCGGCTGATCGCGCGTTGGGGCGGCGCCGACCGCTGCGCGCCGGGCAACTTCGCGGCGCCGCACGACATATGCGTCGATTCGCGCGGCGACCTGTACGTAGCCGAAGTGACCTACACCCATGGCGGCCGGGAAGGCCGCGTGCCCCCTGATTGTCATTCCTTCCAGAAATTCCGCCATGATGCGTAACGGCCACCGTATAACCATGAACACTACCGGTTTTTCGGAGTGTCGTTGGTATATGGCGAGTCAAAGGGAAGGTAGCAATGTACAGGTGTGGCCGTCGACTCTTGTCATTCATCCTCGGCGCGCTCTTTCTGGTAACCTCCGTCGCTGCGGGCGTCGGCATGGCCGGGCAGGCCAGGGCGGCCGATGCCGCCCCACTGGTGAAGACCGCGTCCTCGCAAATGCTGGTCAACGCGCAAGGCATGACCCTCTATCTGTTCACGCCTGATAAGAAAAATCAGAGCAACTGCAACGGGGGTTGCGCGAAAGCCTGGCCGCCGCTCGTGGTGCCCTCCGGCGTCAAGCCTCCTACCAGTCTGGCCGGAATCAGTGGTACCTTCGGCACGGCGACCCGTGCCGACGGCACGACGCAGCTCACCTACGACGGCGCACCGCTCTATACCTTTGCCAAGGACGCCAAGCCGGGCGACATCAATGGCCAGGGGGTTGCAGGCGTTTGGTGGATTGTCGTAGCGCCCACGGCGGCCAAGAGCACCGCCGCGGCGACGTCGACCTTGGTCAAGACCGCGCCGGCCAAGATTCTGGTGAACGGACAGGGCATGACCCTCTACGTTTACGCGCCCGACAAGAAGAACGAGAGTGTCTGCTACGGCACGTGCGCCAAGTTCTGGCCGCCGCTGTTGGTCCCATCCGGCGCGGCGCTCCCCTCGGTCCCGACTAGCCTGAGTCTGACATTTGCCCCGGCGAAGCGTTCCAACCAGACGATCCAGTGCGCGTTTGGCGGCGCCCCGCTCTACACCTTCCTCAACGATAAGAAGGCAGGGGACATCAACGGCCAGGGAGTCCAGAACATTTGGTGGGCCGTCGTGGTGTCGGCAGGCGGCACCGGATCATCCCTGGTGAAGACCTCACCGGCCCAGATTCTGGTGAACGGGCAGGGCATGACCCTCTACCTGTACACTCCCGACAAGAAGAACCAGAGCACCTGCACGGGCGACTGCGCCAAGTTCTGGCCTCCGGCCATTGTGCCGACCGGGACCACGGTACCGGCGTCCATCAGCGGTATAGCCGGGACATTTGGCACGGCGACCCGCGCCGACGGCTCGAAGCAACTTACCTACGACGGCGCGCCGCTCTATACCTTTGTCAAAGACACCAAGCCGGGGGACATGGCCGGCCAGGGTGTGCAAGGCATCTGGTGGATTGTGGTGGCGCCCGCCTCCTGAGCCGTCAGCACGACACCGGCGATTCATGACAAAACGCAGTGGAACGGCGCGAGGGAGATACTCGCGCCGTTCCACTGCGTTTTATAGCCGTTGTGCTACCCCTTCTTCCAGGTAATGATACGCCACCTGCTATTGCCTACCGGGCGACGTGCCGAGTAGCATGGACACCATTGGAGGCCCGCGATGGGGCCGGCCCGCGACGCAAGCATGGAAAGGGGCACGCCCGGATGCCGGTCTCCCTGGCCAACTCACGGCTGATCTACGACGCCCTCAAGGCGTGCGATATCCGCCTGCTTTCCGCACTGCCTGAAACGTGGCTGGTCCACTTGATCCGGTTGGCCGAGGAAGATCCCGAGGTCACTCTGGTTCGCCTCGCCAAGGAGGAGGAGGGGGTTGGTATCTCCGCCGGTGCGCATCTGGCGGGGGTCAAGTCGGCCATGCTCATGCAGAATCACGGCTTTTTGGCGAGCATCAACGGCATCGTCTCCCTTGCTCATCTCTACAAGATTCCGCTGGTCATGCTGATCAGCTATCGCGGTGAGTTCGGTGAGCACGATCCCTGGCAAACCCAGGGCGGCGGCGTCACCGAGAGCCTGCTCCAGTGCCTGGGCATCCCGTACCGCTTCCTGGAACACCCCGAGCATGTCGCGGCACGCATTCACAAGGCGC
>JAICHN010000543.1 GCA_025924845.1 Chloroflexota bacterium
AGGAAAGCGGGACGTTGCCGGCTTGCCGTCAAGACGTGCGACATGGATGCTCTGGAGGTGGTCAAGCCCCCCGGTAATTCTCGTGCATGTAGCGTGCAGCCAGGGACCATCGTAGGGGCCGTACTCCCGCTCCCACTCCGTCGCGGATCGCTCCAGGGGTTCAACGAGGGTATACACCACGGACATCCTTCCTTCGATTGTACCGCTACCACGGCGTGGTGCGCGGCGACAAAAACGTTCACCGATTGATCGAGACCACGAGCGGCTTGACTTCCCTGCTCTCTACTTCAATCCTATGTCCAGAGGCGCCGGAACCGTAGAGTCTCTCGGCCCGGCACAAGGGGGCCGGATGTCACATTCTCCCGGGCGATAGGTCCGCCGGAACGGCGCCGGTCCATTCGGTGAATGATTAGCCTGGAGCGCCCAGCCGGATTCGCGCATCGAGGACAATGGCGCCATGAGCCGCCGGGCGCACCAACACGGGATTGAGGTCCATCTCGGTGATTTCCGGAAGATCCTCGACCAGTTGCGATACGCGGAGCAGCAGATCGCGCAAGGCGGGCAGGTCGGCCGCCGGGCTGCCCCGGTAGCCGCGCAACAGCATGGCGACCTTCGTGCTTGCGATCAGTTCCTCGGCATCCAGATCGGTCAGCGGCGAGAGTCGGAACGCCACATCGCCGAGCACCTCGGCCGTCATACCTCCGGAACCGAAGGCGATCACGGGCCCGAAAATCGGGTCGCTCACCACGCCGATCAGGCACTCCACACCCCCGACCAGCATCGGCTGCACCAGGACGCCATCCATGGCATCCATACGCCCCTGAGCCGTCAGCGACGCGGCTATTGCCCGGAAGGCATCGCCCGCCTCGGCCGGGGAGGCCACATTGAGGTACACGCCGCCCACATCGGATTTATGCAGGATGGTACGGGAGACGAGTTTCACGGCGACCGGCGCTCCAATCGTGCGGCAGGCATCCTCGGCCTCCTCTGCCGTGCGCGCGAGCGTGCCGACCGGAGTAGAGATGCCATAGGCGCGGAGCACGGCCTCGACCTCCTCCGGAGTCAGCCACGGGCGCTCCTCGCGCGCCGCCGCCGTCTCGATCACGGCTCGCGCCCGGTCAGGGTCAATCGCTTCCGGCACGGCAATGACCCCCGCCAGGCGGCGCAGCCAGGCCGCGCGGGAGACGGCATGGCCCAGGGCCCGCGCGGCGGATTCGGGAAACGTGTACGAGGGGATGACCGCGGCGCCACGCAAGGCGGCCGGCGTGCCCTGAGCACCCACAAAGCAGGCAAGCACCGGCTTGCTCGGGGCAGGGTCACAGGCCGCCATCAACGAGGCGGCAACGTCGGCGGCCCGCGTCACCAGCGGGGGAATGAACAGGACGATCACGGCGTCGACCGAGGGGTCGGCCAGCAGGTATTGCAGCGCCTGGCCATAGCTCTGGGCCGAACCCGAGGCCAGCATATCGACCGGATTGGCGACCGATGCCTCGGCGGGCAGCAGCGACCGGAGGGCGGCCTGTGTCTCATCGGCCAGGGTCGGCAACCGCAAGCCGTTGGCCTCACAGGCGTCGGCGCAGAGGATGCCGAGGCCGCCCGCGTTGGTCAATACGCCGACGCGATTCCCGGCGGGCAACGGCTGGTTGGCCAGAAAGGTTGCCGCCTCGAACAGTTCCTCCAGGGTATCGCAACGGATGACCC
The DNA here is from genome assembly GCA_025924845.1 of Chloroflexota bacterium. The sequence continues at coordinate 1,702 of JAICHN010000543.1, forward strand.
CGGCCTGGCGGAACAGCGCGTCCACCGCCACATCGGCGCCGGCCAGGGCGGCGGTGTGCGACGCGGCGGCGCGCCGGCCGGACTGGCTCCGCCCACCCTTGACAGCCACGATCGGTTTCCGCGCGCCTACCCGACGGGCGATCCGCCCAAACCGGCGTGGATTGCCGAACGACTCCAGGTACAGGACGATTACCCCGGTTGCCTCATCCTCTTCCCAGCATTCCAGGAGATCGTTCGACGAGAGATCGGCCTTATTGCCGACCGAAACAAAGCTTGAGATGCCCAGGCCGAGCTGACGGGCTTGCTCCAGAATGGCAATGCCCAGGGCGCCCGATTGGGAGGCGATGGCCACCGAGCCGGGCGGCGGTAGAGTGGGCGCGAAGGTTGCGTTCATAGCGTTGGGGCCGCTATAGGTAAGCACGCCCATGCAATTTGGGCCTACCAGCCGTGCGCCGTGCGAGCGGCACAGTTCCAGCAACTCGTCTTGCCGACGGCGTCCCTCCTCACCAACCTCGGCGAACCCAGCCGAAATGACCACCAGGGCGCGTACGCCGGCTTGCAGACTCTCGCGCGCGGCCTCCAACACGGCGAGCGCGGGGACCACGATTACCGCTACATCCACCGGTTCCGGGATGGCGGCAACGTTGGGATAAGCATGCACCGATCCAACGGAGGCCGCGTGGGGATTCACCGGATAGACGGTGCCGCTAAAGCCGCCGGCCAGGAGGTTGTGGAAGAGAGCGTGACCAATTGAACCCGGCCGCCGAGAGGCGCCGACCACGGCGACGGCCCGTGGATGAAAGATCGGTTCCAGGGAGGCGATCGCCGCGACGTGCATGCGCGTGTCGGCACGGGCCACGAAAGTCGGATCCGGTCGCAGTTCGACGGAGACCTCAATTTCACCCCCGGTCACCGTACGCTTGAGCTGGAAGCCCAACCCTTCCAGCAGGCGAAGCATGTTGGTGTTGGCGCTCAATACCTCGGCCAGAAAGTGGGTGATCCCCTCGCCTCGGGCGTCCCGTGATAGGCGTTCGAAGAGAGCCGTACCGATCCCTCGCCCGTGTTCGGCATCGTCCACCACGATCGCCATCTCCGCGCCGAGCGGATCGCGCAACCGGGCATAGGACGCCAGGGCCACCAGGTTGCCGCCGCGCAGCGCGACCAGGACATGCCCGCTGGTCACGAGATCGACCAATGTGTCATCGACGAGGGTGCCGCCGGTGTGGAAACGCAGCACCCGACTATCGGGAGAGATGCGGGCGAACAACGCCTTCACGCCGGCACGGTCCTCCGCCTGAAACGGTCGGATCAGCGCTTGCCCACCATCGCGCAACAGCACGAACTCACCACCTGGCATGCCCACGTCGTTACTCCCTCTATTCGTAGTCTGTAAACCAATCGTAGGTGCTTTCAACGGCGGCCACCCGGGTCGGCACGCACGTTCCTCAATCGGCGTCGCGCCAGGTACATCCCATCAGGTATCGGACCCCCGTGCCGCTGCTTACTTCCCAATCGCCAAACGTGGCGGAGCTTGCGTCGGTTTGCTCACGAAAACGAGCCATTTCGATCTCGTCATCCATACGTGCGACATGGATGCTTTCGATATGGTCCAGGCCGCCGGCAATATGCTCAAACTCCGCCCGCAACCAGGGCCCATCGATGGAGCCATAGACCCTCTCCCAATCAAATTGGGGTCGATTAGGTGATTCTACAACGGTACGCATCATGTATGTCCTTTCC
>JAICHN010000544.1 GCA_025924845.1 Chloroflexota bacterium
ACGGCTGTGCGCCTCTACCCAGAATGACCGATCTTGACGAAGCGCACCGGCGCAGCCAGTGGATTATGCTCTACGCCGTGGCACCACGGGGAGAGTAGCGGAGCTTTCGCCGGTCCCATCACGCGTGCTATCCTAACGATGTCGTATAATGATCGGTTTGCCGGCTCTGCTACCGCTGGAAGGTCCCGTAATTGCCGGCCTTGAGCCGGTAAAGGTCGTGACGTAATGAGCGACGAAGAGGCCGCGCCGTTGCCCCAGGCGCAACTAATTTTCAATATTCCTGAAGAGGCGATGGGCCATTATGCGACGAATATGCTCGTGCAGCGGTCAGAACACGAATATATCCTGACTTTCTTTGAGGCGAAGGCGCCTGTTATCTTAGATCCTAGCCAGCCGTTTCCCACGCAAGTCCGAGCTGATTATGTCTGTAGGATCATCGTCGCGGCCGGGCGCATGCCGGATTTTGTCGAGGTGTTACAGCGATCCTTGGTACCCCAACGCCCGAGCCTAATAGCAAAGGAGTAAGACGTATGCCCCAATATGCATCCTTTGCAAGTGGTGGCGCACTCCTATTTGGTCCGACGGTCGTCAGTTCCTCATCTGATGTTCCCCGTACTCTCAGCACCTCCATATCGGCGCGCGCACGCTACCCGGATGTTGTATCTCAGCAGGCGCCGAATATCGCGGCTACAGGAACCACCCATGCTCAACAGCCCTATGCGCTCAAGGGTTATCTGGGAAATGACTGGCACATTCACCAAGCGCTTTCCCTCGAACTTGAACGCGAGGCTTCAGGTTGGTACATCATCAGCGACTCAGAATTCTTTGTCTATGGCGATGGGCCAACCATTGTTGCTGCCTGGGAAGATTATCTGAGCTCTCTTCGTGAGTTCTGCTGCCTGGTGCGGGAGGCCGCTCCTAGGCGCCCGGAGAATAGAGCACAATACCAGCATTTGCTTACCTACATCCGCCCTGTCGCGGAGGAACGATAGGAATGCCGTTCTCTACCCGAGATGTTCAGGAACGCTTGGTGAACAAATTCGGGTTCGTGAAGGCGAGAACTCATGAGACAGGACACGATTGGTATTTGCTGGAACACGCTGGGTTGCCTCCAATCCGTACTAAACTCTCTCACGGCCGCCCTGAGATTTCGGGAGACCTAGAGAAGCGCATGAGTAAGCAACTCCGGGTGCGTACGGGATTCTTTCGCCAGATGATCGAGTGTACGAAAAGCTGCGCGGAGTATCTTTCCCAAATTGAATCGGATCCGTACCCATCGTTTGACCAGATCATCGTGTAGCCCTAACTCCCGCGCGGTTGGCGGCTAGCCTGTCAACGATCAGCGCAGCAGCACGGCGCTATCTCCTTTGCATGATTGGGGCCGCCATATGCAGATCTGGGCGATGAGTTATCCGCGCGCTATGGGGAGATGCCGGATAGTACCGATCTCGTGCGCGAGGACCGGGCGCGACTGGCGGCATGGCTGGAGGCGAGTTTAGAGGATCAGGCCGCGAGTTCGCCGCCGCGACCCCCACGATCACTCTACGGCGTATGTGCCGATCTTGGCGCCGTTCCAACAGAGACCGAAATTGACGAAGCGCGCCGGGATGTGTGGGCCAAATTCCAGATATGCCGGATCGGATCATCGCGGCCACCGCTCTCTACCTGAACGTGCCGCTTGCGTGCAAGGACAGCAAGATTCGCATGTCTGGTTTGATCACTATCTGGTAAATCATCGAGGTACCGGCGGATCAACCGCCGAGCACCTCGACCACCGCCGTGCGTTCAAATTCCCTAGCCCAGCCGAGCGGCGTGCTGTGATAAATGTCGTCCTCGATACGCCGATCGGCCCCGCGAGCGAGCAGGAAGCGCACCGTGTCCACATCACCGTCCTGGGCGGCCAGATGAAGCGCCGTGACGCCTTCGCCGTGGCTCGGGCCGCCGAACGTCGCCCGCCGGTTGACGTCGACACCGTGATCGAGCAGCCAGGCCGCCGTCTCCAGGCGTTGCTTCACTGTCGCCCAGATCAGCGGGGTGCCGCGATAAGGGTCGGCGTTGAGGTCGGCGCCCTGGTCGGTCAATAACGGCAGCACCGCCACCCGGCCGCTCTTGCAGGCCCACACCAGAGCCTCATCGAGGATCTCCTGCCGGTCATTCGTCGGCTGCCAGAGCGGAAAGCCGGTGTGGCAGCGATAGAAGCCGCGGGCCGCTCCGGCCTCGGGCCGCAAGGAACCATCCTGATGGAAGGCATCCCGGACCAGATCGGCCCGGCCCAGCCCGGCGGCGACCCGTAGATTGCCCGGCACCGTCGAGTGCGCGGCCGGCAGTTCGGCCACCTCGCGGTGCCCCCAGAAGAGCGCCGCCACCAGCGGTGTGCCGCCCTCTTCATAGGCCACGGCGTCGAGCGGCGCGCCCGCCGCGATGAGCAACGTGGCCACCTCAACCTGGTTGCCGTAGGCGGCCTGGTGTAAAGGCATCCAGCCGCGGTCGTTGGGGAGGGCGGGGTCGGCACCGGCCTCCAGCAATAGCCGCACGCCGGCGACGCGGCCACCGGCCAGGTGAAGTAGGGTGTTCTGGTTGGTGCCGCGCGCGTTAACCAGATCCGGGGCGGTTTCCAGCAGCGCGCGCAGTCGCGCGGTATCTTCGACCTGGCCGGCATCGAAGGCGGCCTTGAACGGTTCCTGGATCTCTCCCCGCGCCAGGGCGTCCACCTGTGCGCCGAGATCATCCCAGTGCTTGAAGCCGTGCTGCCGGGCATAGACCAGGCGCGCATCCTCGATCGTGAAGGGGGCGGCGGCGATCTCGTCGGCGGAGGCGCGCGCGAAACGAGGATGCCAGGCCCGAATTTGGGCCAGGCTCGCGGGCAAGCCCTGTTGCTGGGTTGAGAGCAGTCCCTGCGCGCGATCCTCGTAGTAGGAACGTTCGGTCACGAAGAGGCGAGTTCGGTGGCGGTCGCCCCGGAGCTGAGCCGCCAGCCGCGGCCAACTGGGCAATCCGTACTCACGGGCGATCACCAACTGAGCGTCGGCGAGGCGGAGCGAGGCGCCGACGGCGAATCGTGGCTGGTACCGGCGAAAGCGGTCCAGTGCTATGGGGTCTCCGATCCGGGCCGCGCGCAGCAACTCGCGGGCGCGCTTGCGCTGCTGCTCGATGCTGGGCCGGTCGGGCAAATCCTGGGGGCCTGGTGCTGTAGTGGACATGACGACCTCCTTCCGTAGGTGCCCGTCATCCGCATCACGGGCCAAAGAGGTGGTCAGCATGCCGAGCTACCAGAGGCAGGGGGCGCGGCCCTTCCCGCGGATCGGACGCGTCCTGCACGCGCTCTGCCGAGTGTAGCACGAGCGCGGCAAGGTCAGGGGGGAGTAATCCGGATACGCGCAGGTTCACGAGGGCCGGCTTGAGCTCGCAAGGCCCATACCGATCATCGCGTGAGGCATG
>JAICHN010000545.1 GCA_025924845.1 Chloroflexota bacterium
GGGCCTGCGCGAAACTGTACACGGCGTAGGCAATCAGGCCCACCGCCACAATGCCCAGCAGTACATGCCCGTACGGCTCACGCGCCAACTGGGCCAGGGAACCGCCGATCCCTTTGGCCGCGTGGGCGTTATGCTGACGGGCCGCCACGATCAGGAAGATACCTATCTCGGCGAACACGACCCCTTGTGCGCCATAGCCAACCCGGCCTAAGCGGCGTACCCAGGTCCGCGTCATCCCGCCCAGCCCCGAGAAGGATTGCATGAACTGCGCGGAGTAGGCGTAGTAGAACAGATACAGGGCAACGCCGATCACGATCACACCGAGGAGAATCACCAGCGCCTCGCCGTATGAGTGACTGAGCAGGCGTGCCGTCCAGTCCTTCGCGGAAGTATCCGTACTCTTGCCCGCCGAACCGGAACCGGTCACCAGGCGCACCGCGCCGTAGGCCAGGGCGGCGTAGCTGGCCCCAATTACACCGTAGCCTATTCGGGCAAGGATGCCCTTGGCGTCGGTGCCCTTGCCGTCCACGTCCAGGAAGGCCCGCAAAAAGCACCAGAGCGCGTAGCCGATCAGCCCGACGATCGCGATGCCCAACAGCACCTTACCGAATGGTTCGTGATAGATCGCCTGGAGTGCCCCTCGATTGTCCGTGGTCTTCCCGCCGCTGCCGATCGCTACCCGAGCGGCCAGGATGCCGATGATCAGGTAAACAACGCCTTTGACGATATAGCCGAATCGCGCCAGCCATTCACTGGCTGGGCTATGTGCCGCCCTCCGCGCCGTTCGCGCCGCCCCGGCGGCCCGTACCGTCGATTGCGCCATGATAGTTTTCTCCTTTGCTCGAAGCGATCGCGATCCCGACCTACGCCGTAAAAGCGGCGCAACCTGTTACCGACCTCAGATACGACCTCGCCCCTGGCTTCATCGCATTCACTGGTCCCTCCTGGGGGACCTTCATGACCTGAGTGTGGTGTACACCGCTGGTTATCTCCAGATCTCATTATGATGTCGTCGCCGCCAACCAGGCTCAGCTAAATGGCGCGTCACCACGCCTAAATGGGGCTAGTACGATGGTAATACCAATTACCTTGTATGATTCGCTATTAATGGGGCAAACGAGTAGTGCGGAGACGTGATGGACGAGGCAGGACCGTTCGCCCGTGCGGTGCTCATCGTTAATACCGGCGCTCGGCAGGGACGGCAACGGGTAGGCGAGGCACGACGCCTGCTCCAGGCAGCCGGTGTAACGGTGCATGCCTCGTATGCCCCGCGAAAACCGGCCCGATTGCCCGAGATCGTCCGTGCCGCCCTGGCCGGTGGATGCGATCTGATCATCCTGGGCGGCGGGGATGGCTCGGTAAGCGCCGTGGTCGGGGAGTTGGTCGGTCACGCCACTCCGCTCGGCCTCCTCCCGCTGGGTACGGCGAACGATTTCGCGCGCGGTCTCGGCATACCGGACGACCTGGAGGAGGCGTGTGCCGCGATCGCGCGAGGCAAGGTCGTGCCCGTGGATCTGGGGCTGGCCGACCAGAGGCACTACGTGAACGTGGTCACCATGGGCCTGGGCGCCGAGGTCATCAAGAGCAATTCGGCTCGCCGTAAACGGCTGCTCGGCCCTCTGGCCTATCCGCTCGCCACCCTACTCGCCCTACGGCACTACCGGCCTTTCGCGGCCACGCTCACCTTCCCTGCCGGCGATCACCCGCCGGCTTCGTATAACAGGCTGGTGCAAATCGCGGTGGGAAACGGCCGCTTCCATGGCGGCGGGACCAAGGTTGCCCCGGCGGCACAGGCCGACGACGGTATGTTGGATGTCTACGCGATCGAAATGCATTCGTGGTGGGCGCTGGCCGGGATAGCCTGGTCCCTTAAGAGCGGCCGGCAAGTATGGCGCGAGGATGTACCGTATTGGCGAACACGCCAGGTACAAATTGCAGCCCATCCAACCCCTTCGGCGAACGTTGATGGTGAGCTGGCCGACCAGCCGCCCAAGGTCTTTACCGTGGCACGCGGCGTGCTCCGCGTTCTGGTGCCCCGGGAACCGGCAGCAGACGACGAGCAGGGGGCGACCGCTCGTGATCGGCCGGCGTCGCCCGCAACATGAGAGAGACCAGGCAAGATCCCGCTTTCTTTGTGGCGCCGCGACCGAATCGAGGAGTTCACGCCTACTGCTCCTCGTCAACCATATACCAGTCACGCCCTTGCAAACACCGTACCGTCCCCTGCCGTAGGGCGGCCGGAATGAGCGCTTCGAGCGGCTGATCGATCCCGGCTATTGGCTGCGCGGGCGCCAGTTCGGCCAGCGGCACGAGAACGAAGGCGCGCTCGGTCAGTCGCCCATGCGGGATGGTGAGACGCGCGGCGTGGAGGATGATGTCGTCATACAGCAGGATATCCAGATCGACCTCGCGCGGCCCATAGCGGTGACGCGCCACCCGGCCGAGCCTTTGCTCAATCTGCTTGAGCAGATCAAGCAGTGCTTCCGGGGGGAGCGAGGTCGTCACTCGGGCCGCCGCGTTGAGGAAGGCAGGCTGATCCGTGTCGTACATGGGCGCTGTCTCGTAGAGCGAGGAGACCGCCTCTACCGTGACCTGGCCGGAGGCCCCGACCTGATCCAACGCCGCCCGCAACGCCGCTTCTCGATCGCCAAGATTGGCGCCCAGACCAAGATAGACGACACTCATCGGCCCTCTCCCCTGCAGATGGCGTCCGCTACGCGGACCACGCGCGCCATGACGCGCACGTCATGCACGCGCACCAGGTCCGCCCCGCCCGCGATGGCGATGGCCACGGCGGCGGCGGTCCCCTCCAAGCGATCGCTGGGCGCGGCGCCCAGGATCTCGCCCAGGAAGCGCTTGCGTGACGGTCCCACCAATAGCGGTCGCCCTAAGGCGCGCAGGGTGCTCAGGTGCCGCAGCAGCAGCAGATTGTGTTCGCCGGTCTTGCCGAAGCCAATCCCGGGGTCGACGATCTGATGGGCCGCCGGCACGCCGGCGGCCGAGGCCGCCCGGCAGGTATCGGCCAGCGTCGCCGTTACCTCGGCGATCAGGTCGTCGTACACCGCGACCCGCTTATTGTGCATGATCACGATGGGGACGCCACGCTCAGCGGCAAGGCGGAACATCGCGCCGTGGTCGAAGACGGCATCCACGTCATTGATCAGCTGTGCGCCCGCATCGAGCGCGGCTCGAGCGACAGCGGGCTTGCGCGTATCCACGGAGATGGGCACCGGCACGGCGCCGGCGATGGCGGCGATCGCCGGTACGATGCGCCGCGTTTCCGCCTCGGCATCGACCGCCGCGTAGCCGGGCCGCGTGGACTCGCCGCCTATATCGATAAGGTCGGCGCCCTCGTCAACGAACCGGCGTGCCTGCTCCACTGCCTGCCCCACGTCGGCGCCGAGCCCATCACCCGAGAACGAGTCGTCGGTGAGATTA
>JAICHN010000546.1 GCA_025924845.1 Chloroflexota bacterium
ATCCTCGCAACGGTCAATAGCCTGTTCCATCAAGTCGTAGAGGCGGATCCACTTCAGCACTTCAATGGGCGGATAGGTGTCGGGAAGGAACAACTCGGCAATCGCGTTGTGATAGAGGCCGTCGGCTTCTTCCTCGAGTCGATGTACCTCAGCGGTAAACGGCGTAATGCCCTGCATGGACTCCAGGTGCTCTACCGCGCTGATCAGCGGTTCTACGGTTCGAACCAACAAGGTACTTGCCTCGAGCAGGTAGACGGTAGGTTGGGTAATGCCGTAAAGCACCAGCATCGTAGCTACTTCATCCACGGCATCCAGCACATCGTCAATAATACTACCCAGCGTAATGATGTCTTCGCGCTCGAACGGCGTAATAAACGTGTGGTTGAGTAGCGTGAAGATCTCAGCTGTTATCCGGTCGCCTTCATTCTCCAGTTCGTGGATATGGCGGGCATTCTCTTTTGGCTGCCTGTAGTCGTGCAACATGGCGGCCAGGGCATCGACGCCCGCCTTGCACACAGTCATATCCTTGCGGAAGAGCCCATAAAAGGCGCGCTCTTCCGGGACGAGGCGTAGCCTCACGATGTCGCCCTGCCTCGCGGCGTCCGAGGTGTCGGTTCGTTCCGGAGGTGGGGCCGATTCGCGGCCCCCCCAAGATGCCAGGGCATACTGTCCCCTTTAGTCGCCGTTCGCCGCTCATGCACTGATTGGTCCGAACCGGCGCGCGTTCTCGACCCTAGCGGGCATGGTAACACACCACCCACGCCGCATTCACGCGACCGTGCATTCGACTAGTGATGGACGACCAACGACAGCTTACTCGTTTCCCTCACTCCTTCACGCGTCCGCACGGTCACGGTAATCCGCGCCGTGACTAAGCCCGAGAGCTTGGGTAGGGTGAGGCGCACGGGAACCGTCCCTCCCTTTGGCGCCGTGCCATGGGCCAGAATGGCGCCCTGGCCCCCACGAGAGAGTGTTACGGCAACGTCGATCACCGCGGCACGGGCGACCGTGACCATAACGACGAGGCGCGGCTTCCCGTGTTGTGTCGTTACGCTTGCTCCGGCGCGGAGGCGTACCGGCTGATATACCTTGAACGTGACGGCGCCGCTGCCCCTATGGCTACTATCCGAAGCGGTGACCGTGACCTGTGCGCCGACCGAGTTCTTTCCTTTAGCGGGTCCCTGGGTAATCGCGATCTTAAACGTTGCAAGCCCCTGGGCGCCGGCTCGCCCGTTCAGCACGGTTCGTAGGCCCAGGGTGGGATAGCGGACTACTGCTCTGACCGCCAGCCTCGGCAGGGTCCGCACCTGAATGTTCAGCACGTCTCCCCGCGCCACGCTTGTCGCGCTAAGCTGGATGGCCACGGGAGCTTTTACCAGAGTGCTGGTCGCGGTGGCGGAAGGCGGCACTATGGTGGGAGACGGGGGAATCGGGGTCGAAGTACTGGTAGGTACAGGCTGCGTCGCCGTCGGAGGCACCGTGGTGGGCGGCACCGTGGTAGGGGGAAGCGCGGTGGCGGTAGCGGTTGGCGCGGCCGGCGGCATAGTCGCTATGGGGACCGATGTATTGGTTGGATAGCCCAGTGCCTCGCTTGTGCCTCGCGCGACGCCGGGTCCACCGTAACCGGAGGCGAGGATTCCCGCCCCCAACAAGGCGGTCACCAGAATCACGGCGACCACGACGATCCTCGGTATGCGGATGGGACGCGTGCGTTCCATGGTCTTTCCTCCCTATGCGTGTTTCGGGTGAATACCGGCAAGGGGTGGCGCTTCGGCGGCCCACAGCGCCGCCAGCGCCACCCAGAGTAAACGGCAGCCAGGTGATGCCCATTCGGAGAAGTCGGTCAGACCCAATACGGCGCAGGCCGCGAGGGCGGCCGCGCAGCCGCGCCCCACCGTGGTTTCGGCTCGCCTACCGACGAGGCTGGGGTAGAGCAGCAGGGCGCCAAGCATGAATGGGGCGGCCACTCCCAGTTCGGCGGCGGACAGCAGATAAATATTGTGTACTACCGGCACGCCATACGGTGTATATGTCGCGGGCGAGACCACGTGGGCCAGGGCGAGCGTATAGCTGTTGGCGCCGACGCCGAGCAGGGGCCGGTGCTCGATAAGCGTGACGGCCTGGCCCATCTCCACCAGGTGGGCGCGAAGGGATTGGATCTCCAGAGGGCTTCGCGGATTGAGTCGGGTGCCGGCGATTAACGTAAAAGCCACGACACCTAGCCCCAAGAGCAGCACGCGCCGGATGCCGCCGCCGCGAAGCCTCCGGCGGGCGCCGGCAACCAGGTACTGGCCCTCACGACGACCGCTGATCCAGAACACTCCCGCTCCTACGCCGCAGGCCAACCACGCACCCCTCGACAGCGCGCAAACCAAAATGACCGCCGTTACCGTAAGACCGATAGGACGCCGGCTCGGAGGCAAGGCCGCGGCGAGGAAGAGTCCTCCCATGACCGCGAAACCGCCCAGTAGGTTGGGGTGATCGGTAAGGCCATACGCGCGGAGCCAGCGTACGCCGTGGATCACGGTAACGGCAACGCCGCGGTGAAGCGGATTCAGCTGAGGCTCACCGAGCAGCCCCAGACCGCCTGAACTCTGACGCATGCTCTGGGCCAGCGCCGCTCCGGCCTGCGCCATGAGTGAGCCACTCAGCGCACTGGCAGCAAGAGCGGCCGGCGGTCGGCAATTCACGATGTAGAGATACAGGAGACCAAGCAGCCAAAGTCGACCGGTCATACCAAGTGCTACGGTGGGGTCCGCCGCGAACGGCACGCCGAGCGCGGCGAGTGCGACCAAGCCGCCCAGCGCCACCGCCGGTACCCTTGGCCCCACCGTAAGCGAAGCGGTCGGCGTGAGAGCGATGCTGCCTGCCCACAGGGCCAGAGTGGCGATAACCGCGAGGTCAAACCAATAGAGGTGAAGCGGAGCGTTGTGGCTTGACGGCAGCCGAACCAACCAACCCCCGTTAAGCGTGGCGCAAAACAGCGCCATCCACAGCGCGTACTTGCCGGCGCGGTCCAGCAACGCCGGGACGTCCAGTCGTCGATCGGCAATCAGCGTGAAATTGCCCGATAGCGCGCCGATCTGCATCGGCCGTCCTTTCTCCGCCGTGTTCGCCCGTGAACTTGCCAGATTAGTACGGCCCCGGGTTACGGTGAGCCGGGGGAGGAGCGGCGTGCCCGAAGCTTGACACGGTTCTGATAGGGGACGTACAACTAGCCTACAGCTACACAGAATTCGGCTTGCGACACGCGGCGGTATACTCGGCCGATGAAGGAGACGCCATGGGGCAGACATCCCCGGCACTGGAGGCGCGTGCAATTACTCGCAGCTTCGGACGCGTGGCGGCACTCCGCGGCGCCAATCTCACGGTACGGTCGGGCGAGGTAACGGCTCTGGTCGGAGACAACGGCGCCGGGAAATCCACCCTGATCAAGA
>JAICHN010000547.1 GCA_025924845.1 Chloroflexota bacterium
GCCGGTTATGGCCTTTGACGCAGTCGGGGGCGGCGGCGTGATCCTGGCAAGTACGGAAGTACGGACCACGCGGAAGCGACGGCGGCTGGTCCGCAATTGGCCGTTATTGATTGGCGCCGTTATGCTGATCGCCATCGCCATTGCTTGCCTCGCGGCGCCCTGGATTACCAGCTACGATCCTTCCTTTCAGGACATCAATAATTCAGGCGCCGCACCGTTCAGCGCCGGCCATGTGCTGGGCACGGATGCCCCGTTCGGGCGCGACATGTTGAGCCGTATCCTTTATGGCGGTCGCATCGATATTTTGATCGGCATCGGCGCCACTACGGTTACGATCATCGTGGGCACGGTAGTCGGTCTGCTGGCGGGGTATGTCGGCGGCAAGCTCGACAGTGTGCTGATGCGCATCGTCGATGTCTTCTTCGCCTTTCCATTCCTGGTACTGGTGCTGGCGATCATCGCCATGCTCGGCCCCAGCTTGCTTAACATGTTCATCGCGATCTGGGCCGTGGGCTGGGTCTCCTACGCGCGCATTATCCGCGGCGAAACCCTGGTCGTGAAGAAGCAGGAATATATTCTAGCCGCCCGCACCCTGGGCTACAGCCACCTGCGCATCATGTTCCGCCACATTCTCCCCTCGGTCATTTCGGCCGCCATCATCTTCTCCATGGGCGACGCGGTGGGAAACATTTTGCTGGGCGCCGCCCTTGGCTACCTGGGGCTCGGCGTGCCTCCTCCCACGCCCGAATGGGGCTCCATGATCGCTGATGGCCAGACCTACATGACTACGCAATGGTGGGTGCCCGCCCTCCCCGGCGTGGCGATCGTGTTGGTGGGCATCTCGTTCAGTCTGATCGGCGACGGCATGGCCGATATATTGAGGCCGCAAGGATGAATGTGATCGCCCGCTCCGTCGATCCGCTTACCGACCCGGCCGCCGTTGTACTGGAACCGGGACGGACTATTCTGTCCGTCCGTGATTTACACACTTCGTTCAAGACGGATCGCGGCGTGGTCCGCGCGGTGGACGGCATCTCGTTTGACCTGCGCGCCGGCGAAATCTTCGGTCTGGTGGGCGAAAGCGGCTCCGGGAAGAGTGTCACCTGCCGCTCCTTGATCGGCCTCCTGCCCGTGCCGCCGTCCAGGACGACCGGCGAGGTGGTCTACGAAGGCCGCAATCTGGTGGGACAGTCGTCACGCCATATGCAGGCCATACGCGGTGCGCATATCTCCATGATCTTTCAGGATCCGATGACCTTCCTCAATCCGCTCATGCGAGTGGGCGATCAGATTGCCGAGGCATTGCAGGCCCATACGCGTCTTTCCCGGGGCGAACGGATGAACATGGCGCTGTCGCTCATGCGGCAGGTCGGTATTCCCGTTCCCGAGCGCCGAATGCGGGACTATCCGCATCAGTTCAGTGGCGGCATGCGCCAGCGCGTGTTGATCGCTATTGCCCTGGCCTGCAAGCCACGCATTCTCCTGGCCGACGAACCTACCACGGCGCTGGACGTGACTATACAAGACCAGATCCTTAGCCTGTTGCTTGTCCTCCAACGCGAGTCCGGCATGACGGTGGTGCTGGTCAGTCACGACCTCGGCGTGATCGCCGAAACGTGCGACCGGGTGGCCGTGATGTATGGCGGCCAGATCGTGGAGCAAGGGGACACTACGACCCTGCTCACTCAACCCAAACATCCTTATACCCTGGGCCTCCTCCGGTCCTTGCCCGGCACGGCCCACGGTCGGTATCTGACCCCCATTCCCGGTACGCCGCCCAGTTTGATCGATCCTCCCCCCGGTTGCCGTTTCGCGGATCGTTGCCCGCTCGCCCTGGAGTCCTGCCGCACCTGGCGAACCGAACTGTTGCCCGTGGGCCCCGAACATCTCTCGCGTTGTATTCGCCATGACCAGGTGGAGGCATTCCATGATTGACCCGCGCGTCGGCTCTCCGCTGGTCGAGACACGCCGGCTCAGTAAGCATTTCGAACTAGGCGGTACGCTGACAGGGCGATTTCGCGGCAAACCGCCGGAATCGCTCAAGGCGGTGGACGGTGTATCCCTGGCCATCCAGAAAGGCGAAACGCTCGGCCTGGTCGGCGAAAGCGGCTGCGGCAAGAGTACGCTTGGCCGCCTCCTGCTGCGCCTGTACGAGCCAACCGAGGGGGAGATTTATCACAACGGGGTGAACATTCTGACCCAGGACGCCCGCGCTACGCGCCAACTGCGCACCAGGATGCAAATGGTGTTTCAAGACCCCTACTCGTCCTTGAATCCCACCATGACCGTGCGTCAGGCCATCGGAGAGGTGCTGGCCGTCCATAAGCTCTGCCCGCCCAATGAGCGGCGCGACCGGATCGAGCACCTGCTGAAGCTGGTCGGCCTTAACCCCGAGATGGCGGAGCGGAAGCCGCACCAGTTCAGCGGCGGCCAGCGTCAACGGATCGGGATCGCCCGCGCCCTGGCCGTGAAGCCCGATTTCATCGTAGCCGACGAGGCGGTCTCGGCGCTCGATGTCTCGGTACAGGCGCAGGTGCTCAACCTACTCATGCAGCTTCAGGAGCAACTCGGGCTGACTTACCTCTTCGTTGCCCATAACCTTGGCGTGGTGCAGCACATCAGTCAACGCGTGGCCGTGATGTATCTGGGGCGGATCGTGGAGCTGGCGCCCACCGGCGATCTCTACCGCGAACCGCTGCATCCCTACACCCAGGCTCTGTTGCGCGCCGTCCCCAAACCGGTGCCAATCAAGAAAACACCGGTGCCCGCCCTGGAAGGCGACCCGCCGAACCCAATCAACCTTCCCACCGGCTGCCACTTTCACACCCGCTGTCCTTTCGCCATGCCGGTGTGCCGCATCGACTATCCTCCCCTGATTCAGGTTGGCGCGGGACGCATGGTAGCCTGTCACCTGCACACGGGAGAGACCGCCAATCCGACTCCGTCCCCCTTCACGGCCTGACATGCGCTGGTTCCGAGGCTTAGTCCTGCTTTTCTTGCTCGCCCTACTGCCGTGGACCACGCACCTTCCCGCCCCGGTGCGTGCCGCGCCGCCCTGCGGCCACGTAGGCGCCCTGCTTGGTTTTACCGCGCTGAACGCTCAAACCCTGGTCGGCGGCACCGACGCGGGCAGCCTGGCCTACTCTACCGATGGCGGCCGTTGCTGGAAGCCCGCCGTGGTTGCGGGCGGGGGACCACACCGGTTGGGCACATTTCTGCGTGACCCGCGCCGCTCCAGCGTGCTGCTGGCGGGCGCCGGCAGTCCGGGCCGGGTCGGTTTTGGGGCCACCTCCGGCTTATTGCGCAGCGCGGATGGCGGGCGGCACTGGACGGTGCTCGATAGTAAAGATGGGCTTCCCGATGCCGCGTTCGTGGTCGATGACATGATCGCGCTGGGCAAAGCGTTATTCGCCGCCGTATCCTGTCCCGA
>JAICHN010000548.1 GCA_025924845.1 Chloroflexota bacterium
CGGCGGTAAACAGCTTGAAGCGTGTCTCGCCGGGACGCTTCCGCCGTTGCGCGTAGACCACCTCGGCCCCCGTGCGCCACTTCGCGGCCAGTTCCGCGATCACCTCGGGAGGATCTTGCAGATCGGAATCAATGATCACCACGGCGTCGCCGCGCGAGTGGTCCAGGCCGGCGGAGACCGCCATTTGATGGCCGAAGTTGCGCGAGAAATTAATCACCCGCACCCGCGAATCCTTGGCCACCAACTCGCGCATCACCTGGTACGAGTTGTCGCGGCTACCGTCGTTGATCAGGATCAACTCGAACGGCTCACCCAGGCCCTCCATGGCCTCCACCACGCGGGCATGAAAATGAGGGAGCGTTTCCTGCTCGTTATAGACGGGTGCCACCACGGAGAAGACGGGCCGGGCCGACGGTTGCACCGCCAAGTTGGTCTCCTCCGGGAATGATAACGCGGACACGTCGTCTCCCTTTCGCGCCAACCACTGTTGGGTATAGTACCATGCCTCTGAATCTCTCCACCGGCCTTGTCGAGGCCGAGATCGAGCCATAAAACGGAGAACTATCCATGGAAAGCCAACCCTTCGCGTGGCCCTACCCGCCCGAGCGGACCCTTATCGGCAATCTGGGCATGGAGATAGTGGAGTCCGGACCCGACCGCATGGTGGGGAGGATGCCAATCGACGAGCGCACCATTCAGCCGTTCGGCGTAGCCCACGGCAGTGCCCTGATCGCTCTGGCCGAGACGCTTGCCTCGATCGGTACCGCGCTCAACATCGACCCCGCTACCCATTTCGCGGTCGGGCAGGAAATTAACGCCAGCCTCCTTCGACCCGCGCCCATCGGCAGTACGGTGGAGGCCGAAGCCCTGGTGCTGCATCGGGGACGAAGCAGCATGGTGTGGGACGTGCGTATCCGTACGGCGGGCGGGAAGATGACCGCTGTGTGCCGCTGCACCATAGCCATCCGCCCCCAGGAAAAACGAAGGTAGGATGAGCACCGCACCGACACCGCCCCCCCAGCGAGAAGGAGACCGGCCGCCTGGAAGCGTTCAGCGACGGCGTGCTCGCCGTGGCGATCACCCTGCTCGCCCTGAACATCAGCGTGCCGGAGCGGGAGAGTGGGCGCGCCTGGCATGGGTTGACCGAGGCGCTGGCCGGGCAGTGGCCGGTCTATCTGGCTTACCTTCTGAGCTTCCTAACCATTCTGATCATGTGGGTAAACCATCACAACATGTTCAAGCTGATCGAGCGCGTCGATCACCTATTTCTTCTCCTGAATGGGGCGCTCCTGCTGGTAATTACGTTGTTTCCTTTCGCCACAATCTTGCTGGCCGACTACATCGAGCAACCGGACAAGAAGACGGCACAGATCGTCTACGCCGGGATCTCCTTAATTATGGCATTGGTGTTCAACACGCTGTGGAGATATGCCTCACACCAGGGAGGACTACTCTCCGCCACGGCGGATCAAAAGCAGGTGCAAGCGATCACGAAGCGATTCCGATTTGGCCCTTTGCTCTATCTGGCGACGTTCGTGCTCGCTTTTATCAGCGCCGAGGTAAGCCTGGCGGTTTGTATTGCCCTGGCGATCTTCTTCGCGGTGCCGAGTAACCTGTTGCAGCGCGCGCCGGCATAGGGGGTTGGCCCGCTTCCACGCCGGCATATACGTATAGAGGTGAAGAGGATGCCCATTCCGCTACCCGAACGGCCGCACCGAAACCATGGCCTATTCAGCGACCACTATCTGGACCATACGCTACCTGAACGCGCCGATTGGCGCCTATTCGGGGAAAGCAATGAGGTACGCACTGCCCGTTCTCTCGTGCAGGCAATCCTTGCCGCGTATTCGCCCAGCGCGAATGAGGCGCAAACCGAGACCGGTCTGATCATGCCCGTGCTGGATGCCATAGGCCATACGGTGGAAGTACAGGCGTCACTGGTCACGCCCGGCACGGCGAAAAAGCCGGACTACGTCTTTTACCATGACCATGCGGCCCTGATGGCCAACAAGGGCAAGAAGTTGACCGAGGATCTATTGGCGGGACGGGCCTACGCGGTGGGAGACGCCAAGTACTGGGACCGGCCGCTGGATATCTCGAAGGTGAGCGGGGACCTCTTGACCAACGTCAATCCCGCGTCGCAGATCGAGTTCTACATGCGCTATAGCGGCGTACCCTGGGGCATCCTGACCAACGGACGACTCTGGCGGCTCTATCACAAAGACAGCGCCAAACACCTCGACCGCTACTACGAGGTCGATCTGCCGGCCCTCCTCGTCGCCCCTAACCCGGAACAGTTTCTCTACTTCTATGCCTTCTTTAGCCGCCACGCCTTTGAGCGCTGGGATCTCGGGGTGGAAGTGCTGCTTCGGGGCAGCAACGAGTACGCCAGGGAGATCGGTGATTCGCTCAAGGCGCAGGTGTTCGAGGCGCTCCGCCATCTGGCCCAGGGCTTCCTCGATTACAAGCCGAATCGTCTGCAAGCCGATCCCGCCACGCTGAAAGATGTCTACGACGGATCGCTAATCATTCTCTATCGCCTACTGTTCGTCCTCTATGCCGAGGCGCGCGACCTTTTACCGGTCCACACTAATCGCCAGTATCGCGAGACCTATAGCCTCGACGCGATCAAGCACGAGATTCAGCACGGCAAGCATCTCCTCGCGGGCAGCGGCCTGCTCTGGGCCAGGCTGTCCGCGCTGTTTGACGCGATCGACGTGGGCAGCCCGGAGCTGGACGTCCCCACCTACAACGGCGGGTTGTTCGACGCCGTGCGCCATCCCTTCGTCGCCGCCTATACGGTAGGCGACCATCATCTCCAGTTGGCGATCGACATGCTGGCCCGCGTGGACGGCCGGTTCGTGGACTATCGCGATCTCCAGGTACGGCACCTCGGCACGATCTACGAGGGCTTGCTCGAATATCATCTCCAACCGATCCCGCCCGCCGCGGGCTGGTCGGTCGATTTGCTCAACGAACGCGGGGAGCGGAAGATCACCGGCAGCTACTATACGCCCGACTATATCGTTGGCTATATGGTGGACCAGACGCTCCGTCCGCTCCTTGAGGGTGCCGCGGCGGCACACCAGGACGATGCGGCCAGGGTCGCAGCGGTATTGGCAATCAATGTCCTGGACATGGCGATGGGCAGCGCGCACTTCCTGGTCGAGGTGACCGAATATATGGCCCGGTTCCTGGTCGGGCTGGGCATCGCACCGACCGAGGGACACGGCGAAGCGGACCTTGCCTACTGGAAGCGGCGGGTGGCCCAGGCGTGCGTGTACGGGGTGGATCTCAATCCCCTGGCGGTCGATCTGGCAAAGCTGTCACTCTGGCTGATCACCGTGGCCAGGGATCGGCCCCTCTCGTTCCTCGACCATCACTTGAGGGCGGGCAACGCCCTGATCGGGACGCGGCTCGC
>JAICHN010000549.1 GCA_025924845.1 Chloroflexota bacterium
GGAAGAGAAGCGCGCGTCGAAACACGTCCCGAGGCCCATCTCATCGCAAATGCGCCCCCAGTGCAGTTCGTTATTATTGGAAAAGCAGGCCAGGGTACAGGAGCCGCGCAAGGATTCCAACAGCGGAATGACCCCTGGATAGACTCCCCGCGGCCAGTAGGTGAACTCGGCGATAAACTCTTCCGCCGTAAGGGGTAGGCCAAACTCCAGGATCATACTATCGGCAAACGCCGCGGCCGTGCCGTGCCCGCGTTCGAACGTACGCACCGCCGGCGACAGCAACCAGCGTTCCCAAAGTTCCTCGATGCTCATCGAGTGCTTGAGCCACTCCAACATGGTAGGGACACCACCCAATTCGACGAGCACCCCACCCAGGTCGAAGAGTAGAACGTCTAGCGAAGTATTCGCGGACACCAACAACCAACCTCTCCCCATTCGCTTGCGTGGCACACTCAGTCGCAGCGTAGCATAATTGGATGCGCCGGCTACGAGTCGCGCCACGATAACTGGTGGAAAGGAAGGGCAGCCGTGGATAACCTGGTCTTTGCCTGTGTCTCGCCCCATGGGGCGTTGGTGATCCCCCTGATCAGCGGTCCTGACGGCGCCAAGGCCCGCGCCGGCCAGGCCGCCATGGCAGAATTGGGCCGGAGAATGGAGGCCGCCCAGCCCGAGACCATCGTGATCCTGGAGACGCACAGTATGGTGGTGGATGGGGCAATCTCCCTGCTCGACGGCGCCAGCGTACGCGGCGAACTGGGGGCGCCGCACCCCGTCGTGCCGCCGGAGGCGCCCGAACATCACTTTTCGCTCACTTTCGATGTGGATCGCGAACTCAATGCAGCGATCGTGGCCACCGCGCGTACCGCAAACGTGCCGGTGGCGCGGGTCCGCCACTTCCTGGAGGCCACGCCGCTCAAGATCGAGTGGGGCAGCCTGATTCCCCTGTGGTATCTCGGGGCCACGATCTTGCCGCAGCCCAAGGTCGTGATAGCGGGCGTGGCCTTTCCGAGAAACCAGTTGTCCCGCGAGGCATATATCGACTTTGGCCGAGCGCTCCGCACCGCGATCGGGTCGGCGGGAAAGCGCGTCGCCGTGATCATCAGCACCGATCTCGCCCACACCCACGCGGCGGACGGCCGCTACGGTTTCGATCCGGCCGCGGCGGAGTGCGACGCGGCCTTGCTTGAGGTGGTCCGCGCCAATGCCCTGGAGCGGTTGCTCGAATTCGACGAGGACTGGGTGGAGCGCGCCAAGAATGAAGCAATACGGCCGCTGTTGGCTTTGCACGGACTGCTGGAGGGCACCGGGCGACACGTGGAGGTGCTTTCCTATGAGGCGCCTACCTACTACGGCATGATGTGCGCCGCGTACAGTCGGCAGCAGGATGCCGTATAGGTGTGCATATCCTCGGCCGCGGCTCCGTTCCGTCGGTGCATCCGCGCATTGGCATACTTCCGCCGCGGGCACCTGGAGAGCAGCGCATCGCACCTCGTTTCCCGCTAGCTCTTGTAGATGGAGTGCGTCCCAATCGACAGCCAGACGATATGTCGCTTGCCCTTGCGTCAGGGACAACGAAGCGTTAGCCTAGAAGACTCTCATTCCGCGTGGACCAGATCTAGGGGGCATCTCAGCGGAACATTGCCCGACCGTCTTCAGCCCATGTCATGGACCAAGCATCTTGGCCATTGAGCTTGTGAACTCGAAGGGCAGCGCGGAAATGGCCGGAATCGCAGTCGATTCGGAAGTCCTTCAATGCCTCCAGGAATCTTCGCTTGTCCTCAGTACTCAGGCGTCGAAGCTCGGCTAGAAAAGTCGCCGACTCTTCATGCGTGGGCATCTTCGGCGATCAGCGATTCCAGATGGGTGAGGAACTCGTCGTCTGTAAACGGGCCGTGAGTGCGACCTGCATCAGCATCAGCTATTCCCTTGTGCAGTGCCGCCAAGTTCTCGCGCTCATATACCCAAGCGTCCTCGGGGCTCACTTGGATCATGAGGTCCATTGCTTGCTCCCGATTCGCAAGCTCAATGGTTTTTTGATAGAGGACTTGGTTACGCATATCAGTGAGTACGGCCAATTGAGCTGGGGCACTCTCCAGACCACTCTCAGCGATAGCTACTTCCATAGCGTCGATTCGTCCCTGAATCATGGTGATGCGCTCTAATGTCGCGTCTATATCGTCAAGGAGCGCGGCGAGGCGCGTTACCACTGTCTCAATGGCCGGCTTAGTCTCACGGCGTACCCGGAAAAGAGCTCGAATCTGCTCGGCAGTCTGGGCAATACCTTGCCATTCCGCGCTGATCGTGCGTTGCTGTAAGCCGAGATCAACCATTGAGAGATCCTTCCGTGCCGAACTTCGCATACACCCTCAGTATACGACAGCGTACGTCATCATTTGGCGTCGCTCCGCCCCATGCCCTACCATCCGATCCATGAGCGATACCCAGCATCCTATTCGAGCGATTAAACCCAAGCGCCAGACCGTGGACGGCGTATGCGTCGATTGCGGACGCGACACGCCTGCGGCGGAGGTGGCACGGGTACTCCGCATCACCGATGATGGACGGGGCCGCGTGGTCTGCAATGACTGCTCGGCCCGCATCCATGCCGCCAAAACGCCCGCGCCCATCCCCCTACAGCGGCCCCTACGCCGCCCATCCAAGCCCGAGGCCGATCCTTCCTGAGACACGGTTGATCTCCCGAAGAAAGCGGGGCAATCCCCTACACTGGAGGTACGCCGGGCGGCGGGCCGGCAGGGGAGGACGTTCGGCTAATGACCGCGTACGCCCCGCGCCGCAGCCCCGCTACCTCAGGCGCGAGGAGGCATTGTCTCGATGGCGGACACTTTTACGGCGGAGCAACGCCGCCTCGTCATGTCGCATGTCAAAGGGCGCGACACCAAGCCGGAGGTGAAGGTCCGGAAGCTGCTGCATGGGCTGGGCTATCGGTTTCGCCTGCATCGGAAGGATCTGCCGGGCAGACCGGACATTGTGCTGCCCAGGTACCGATCCGTCGTGTTGATTCACGGCTGTTTCTGGCACGGGCACCCCGGCTGTCCCCGGTCGGCGCGCCCCACCACCAACATCGAGTTCTGGAATCGGAAGATCGACGGCACCATGGCGCGCGACCAGGCGGCATACGCCGAGCTGGCGCGACTCGGTTGGGCCGTGCTGGTGGTATGGGAGTGCGAAACCCGCGATCCGGACGCGCTCAGCGGGCGGCTGACGCGCTTTCTAAACCGGTGCTGAGTAACCCCGCGTCCACGCTTATCATGCCATTGAACAGATCGTTTACAGATTGGCAACACACCTAGCAGCGGCTAGGGTGTACTGTAGTATCACCGTCAGGGAAGGGGCGGCGACTGGGGTACGATTTCGGTGGGCTCCGGGAGGTAACGGCGAGCCA
>JAICHN010000550.1 GCA_025924845.1 Chloroflexota bacterium
CGCGGCGGTTGCTGTTGGTGGTGCTCGCCTTTTGCGGCGCCTTGATTGTGATGGGAGCGCTCCATCCAACGGGCGGCGCCCAATCATCGCCCGCCGCGGACTCCGCCGACTTGCCTGTTCTCCCCACGCCGCCGGCCGCCCGGCCCACCATGCGGTCTGATCCTCTTCCCCAGTTACCCCAGGTGAGCGGCGTGCCCGCGCGCCCTCATCTCTATCCGCGCGCGCCGACCACCGATCTCACGGCGCGCAGCAGTTTCACGGCCAACTACTCACAAAGTGCTCTGTTCACGCCCGATCCTCGCTATGTCGCGCAGGACACGTTGACCGATACGGGACCAGGCTTACCCGGCCCCCTCAGCGGGCTGCCTACCCGTCCCGCGCTGGCCGCGCGCCGTCCGATCGCCGTGGTGATCGATAATTTTGCCCCCGACGCCCGGCCCCAAGCGGGACTGAACCGAGCAAGCGTGGTGTTCGAGACCCTCGCCGAGGGCGGTATCACCCGCTTCATGGCGGTGTATCTGGAGGCCGATGCCCCAATCGTTGGGCCGGTGCGCAGCGCACGGATCTATTTTGATTCCTGGGCCGCCGGCCTGGGGGTCGAGTACGCGCACGCGGGCGGCAACAACGACGCTCTAGCGGAACTGCCTGGTATGCCCGCCCTGGCCAATGTCGATGGTCTGGGCGCCCTGGGTACCGCTTTCTGGCGCGCCACCGACCGTGCCGCCCCGCACAATCTATACACGTCCACCGACAAGGTACGTGCCGTGGCAGGCAGCGCCCCAGCCGGATTAGCGCCCGTGCTCGTCCACAAGTCGGCGGCGCCCCTGGCGGCGCGCCCCAAGAGCGGCTGGATCGACATCCCGTTCTCGTCCGCCGATTACAACGTACACTACACGTTCAGCCCGCTCTGCGATTGCTATCTCCGGTTCATGGGAGGCACGGCGCACCGTGACGCCTACTCCCATCGCCAGATTGCCCCCGCCAATGTAGTCGTGCTCTTCGCCTCGGTCGTCCCCGATCCGGCCAGCGACACCCCGGGCAGTGTCAATGTACAGACGACCGGCCAGGGGCAAGCGCTGTTTTTCCGCGACGGCACGGAGTTGGCCGGTACCTGGCGAAAGGACGGCGCGACGTCCGCTTTGCAACTGCTCGACGCGCGGGGTAATCCCGTGCCGCTCAATCCGGGTCAGACCTGGATCGAAGCGGCGCCGGCCGGGAGCGCCGTTACCTGGTCCACGAAATAAGGAGAGGGATTCCGAGGCATTTCGGGCATTTCGGTGTTTCGCGGCATCTCGACACAAGGGACGGAGCATGGTAACGTGGTAGCACCGAGTCTTACCTACCACCGTCCGGTGCGCACCGCGGAGGAACCCCATGAACATGTCGAACGGCGATATTACCCTATCTCTTTTGGTGCGAGTTGAAGCAGAGGGCGGTCGCTATCGGTCGTCGTGTCCAGCCATTGAAGTAGCCAGCGCGGGCCGTACGATCGACGAAGCCCTGACCAATATTCAGGAGGCGGTGGAGGAGAAGCTTGAGCTCTGGGCCGAGGATGGCAGCGTTTTCGACCACCTGGCGGCGTACGGCGTGCCCTACGTTAACGGCCGCTCGGACGGGCTGCCCGCCCATGCCGACATCCCGCCCGGCGTGGTCGCTGCCACGCTCAATCAATGCGTGAGGGTGAATTAACCGGAGTACTCCTACTCCCCAGGATCGGATCGCTGATCCCCGCGCAGGAATGCCTCCACCTCGCTGACGATCGATTCAGCGGAGGGGAGGCTGCTCGGGGGCGGGTCGCCGTCGTACCGCTGCTCGTAGGTATGTACCGTGCGCCGCACGTCATCGTCACCCTGGACCAGCCGGTCCAACAGGGCATCCACCTGGCCGGCCTTGGCGCGCAAGCCGTCCAGATCCAGCGGCAGATCCAGCGCCGCGCGGAGCACCTCCACCAGGGCCAGCGTCACTCTGGGACTCCAGCTGAGCTGCGCGTAGGCAGGCACCTGTCCCCACAATGTCGCCGCCGGCACGCGTCGGCGTCGGCAGGTATCCAGCATCGCGGTGTGGATGCTCCCCGGTCCTTCATAGCTGATCGGCACGGTGGAAAGACGCTCCAGGCGCCGGCGCTCCTCCACCTGGGCCGCTGCCATGGCCACGCGCACCGGGCGGGTGTGCGGCACGGCGGCGAACATACTGCCCAGGGAATAGATAACCCGCGCCTCGCATTGCGTAGCCAGTCGCAGTACGAGGTCAATATATTCCCGCCAGCGCAAATTGGGCTCCGGCCCGCTCAGCAGTAACAGATCCGGTACGGTGTCATCCGCGCTTTGCCAGGCATGGATTGCCGTGGTGGGATAGCGCGAGGCGCGGGCCAGACCCCGTCGTACGGCCACGATGGGTCGGTTGGTGGAGAGGTCGTAGAAGTCCTCCCCTTCGATATGACCGGCTGGGCGGGCCCCGAGCATCTCGCGCAGCACGTCAACGGTTCGGCTGGCAGCATCGGCGGCATCCGGCCAGCCGGTAAAGGCCGCCACCACGGCCGGCCGGTGGAGATTCAGCGACCCCTTGAGTACCAATTTATTCGTCATCGCCGGCTCCCGCTTCCACCCAGCGCCCATGGGCCCGGATTAGATCGACCAGCCTCTGATCGGCCTGATCCTCCGGCACGCCACGCTCCACGCATTCCTTTCCCACATAGAGGTTGACCTGGCCGGGACTGCCGCCCATATAGCCGAAATCGGCGTCCGCCATCTCGCCCGGCCCGTTGACCACGCAACCCATAATCGCGATCTTCACCCCTTTCAGATGGGAAGTACGCGCCTTGATCCGCTCGGTCGTCGTCTGAAGGTCGAAGAGGGTTCGCCCGCACGAAGGACAGGCCACGTAATCGGTGCGGGTGAGCCGCGCCCCCGCGCCTTGCAGCAAATCGAAGGCCAGCGGCACGGTAGCGGCCTCCACGGCATCGCCCAGCCCGTCGCAGAGCAGCGCGCCCAGGGCCGCCGCTCCCGCCAGCATCGGCGCCTCGCTGGGGGGCGCCTGCAGGACGATCGGCCAGTCCTGCCCTTCCACCGCCGCGAGGGCGGCCAGGAGGCGCGTCCCGCGGACGAGAGCACGGGCATCGGGCGCCTGGAGGCTGAGCAGCAGTTCACGCACTCCCGCCGCGTCGACCAGCCGCGCCGCCTCCACCAGCCGCCGCGCCGCTTCCTCGGGCCCGGCCTCCTCCTCAGGCACGACGCCCTCCAGCCAGAAGGCACGTCCGGCCGTACGACAATCCTGCGCGAGGCGAAGGATTGCAGAGTCGGGATCATCCTCGGGCCTCGTACCCAGCAGGGCACTGTTGGTGAAATCACCTGAGTGACGACCCTGTCTGGGAGCGCGAGCATCTTGCTCGTCCCCGTTGATCGC
>JAICHN010000551.1 GCA_025924845.1 Chloroflexota bacterium
AACTGCAGCTAGGTTTCGCGCCGGTACCGGCCGGCCCCAATGGTCACAGTTCATCGGTGGTCGGGGGCGAGGATATTCTACAGCTCAAGAGCAGCAAGAACACGGCCGCCGATCGTGCGTTCATGCAGTTCATGACCTCGCCGCTCGCCCAGACCCTGATGGGAGAGGTCGGCCAGATGCCCGTCTTGCGAAGCCTGGCCGGCAGTCCGTCCTTGCCCGCCTATTACTCGGTCTTCGACAAGCAATTACAGACGGCAAAGCCGCGTACCGTGAACCCGAATTGGGCCAAGATCGACAGCGCGTTGACAACGGCATTTACGCAGGCGCTGCACAATCAGAAGACCCCGCAAGCGGCACTAGATGCCGCGGCTGCCCAGATTGACGGATTTCTTAAGTAACGAGATGTATGCCGCGGTATCGGGGAATCGGACAGAACCCTATCCATTTCCCCGGTACCGGGCTACCGTGGCGTCGGCCGCCTGATCGTCCCGCTTGATCCCACGGTCTCGACGGCGGACCTGGCCGTCGAATCCTTGACCCAGGACTGAGTCGCCGCTCTGACCGGAGGCATATCCCATGCAGACAACTGAGTTCATATCGATGCCAAGGAAGACAACGTCCCGACGCATGTACGAACTCCGGCGTCTCCTTCCTATCTACCTTCTGGTGATACCGGGTCTGGCGCTCTTCGCGCTCTGGACCGTCTATCCGCTGATTAACGCCTTCCTGATGAGCTTCACGCGGTGGAACCCAAATCCGACCGCATCGAGCCCGTTCGTGGGCGGCGACAATTATGGGCGCGCTCTGCACGACCCGGTGTTTTGGCAGGCGTTCGGCAACGTGGTCTGGTATACGGCGATCACCGTGCCTGGGCAAATGGCTTTGGGTCTGGGCGCCGCCCTGCTCCTCAATCGCAAACTTTTCGGGCGCGGTGTATTTCGCACACTCTATTACCTCCCTGTCGTCACCTCGTGGGTGGTGGTTGGCTTCATCTTCGAGTTTCTGTTCAACAGTCAGGGGGGACTGGTTGATTGGTTGTTGGGTGACGTCATTCACCTCATTCCTGATACCCAGTCGTGGCTCGGCGATCCCTCGTTGGCTCTTCCCACCCTGATGATCCTCGGCATCTGGAAGGGTGTCGGCTGGTGCATGGTCCTCTTTCTGGCCGGGTTGCAGAGCATTCCGCCCGGTCTATACGAGGCTGCCGAAATCGACGGGGCGGGTCGGCGGGGGCAATTCCTGTTTGTTACCATCCCCTTGCTCCGTCAGACCTTGGCTGTGGTCTCGGTGATGTTGGTGATTGGGGCCATTGGCGTGTTCATTCCGATGTTCATTCTCACCCAAGGAGGTCCCGAGCATGCCACCGAAACACTGGTGACCTACGGCTACACCAACGCATTCAGCTACTTTGACTTCGGCTATGGCGCCGCCGTCACCTACCTCTTTGCCCTCTTTGCCGCCGTACTGACCGCCATCCAACTCACCTTGCTACAGCGGAAGGTTGAGTACTAACGATGAGTGTCGTGGTTGAGCGGTTGCCTATTTCGGCCAAACGTAATGTAGGCTGGTCGTATCAAAGGCTGTTGAGCCGCGCCACGCTGTACGCCGTGCTCTTGGCTGGCGCGGTCATATTCCTACTTCCCTTCGCCTACATGGTGGGCATTTCATTTACGCCCAATACCTATGTGCTGCAGATGCCGCCCAGCTTCATCCCTGCCGCACCCTCGTTTCAGAATTATGTGGCCGCCTGGAATCAAAACAGCTTTGGCACGGCATTCTCAAATAGCGTGATCGTGTCGGTAACGGCGACCATTCTCGGCGGAGTGCTTGCGGCGGCCTTGGCCTTTGCCTTCGGACGATACCGCTTCCCCGGTCGGACGATCCTGTTTTACGCTTTGCTGAGCACCCTGCTCGTACCCAGTATCGTGCTGATCATTCCCCAATTCGTGCTGGCAAGCCACCTCCACCTCACGAACAGCAGGCTGGGCTTGATCCTGGCCTACGCGGCAACGAACGGCACGGCCTTCAGCGTGTTCTTGCTGCGAAACTTCTTCGCGGAGTTACCTCAGGAATTGTTCGACGCCGCCGCCCTTGATCGGTGTGGGGTGTTCGGATCTTTCGTACGGATTGGTCTTCCGCTCGCCCGCCCGGCTCTTTCAGCGGTGATCATCTTTTCGTTTCTGGGGAACTGGGATGAATTCACTCTGGCGCTCACCTTTCTGAACCAGCAGACCCTCTATACCTTGCCGGTGGCTATTCAGCAATTCCAGAGCGTGAACGGTACGCAATGGGGCATTGTCTTCGCGGGCACGACGCTTGCCATCCTCCCCGTCATACTGGTGTTTCTTATTTTCCAGAGGCAGTTCGTTCAGGGCATCAGTGTGGGCGCCGTGAAGGGTTAGAGCAGTGAGTGTGCATCCGAGTGAACCGCCTCGGCGCGGCTAAGGGAGAGACGATTGGCATTTAGCGTAGATTGCGTGCTGAAGATAGCGGACTTTTACCCAAACCGCGCTGTTTATAAACCAGGGGAGCCGGTAGGTCTGCATATCGGCCTACACAACGAGGATACTCATACCATGGACCTCACCCTGGATCTGCGGGTTGCTTTCTTGGATGAGCAGATTACCGCGATCCGCCAATCGCTTTCAACCGGCCCAGGAAAAATGGAGATGGATGTCGCCATTCAACTCCCGGCCTCCGGCTTCCAGGGCTACGGTATCGACCTCCGTCTCCTGGATGCCGAGGGGGCGGTGGTCGCGGAGGCAAGTACCGCGCTCGATGTGCTCGATAACTGGACTCAAGCCCCTCGCTACGGCTTTCTCTCGGATTTCGAACCTAACGATCAATCGGCGGCCTCGAATGTACATGCTCTGGCCCGTTACCACATCAACGTCGTGCAGTTCTACGACTGGATGTGGCGCCACTACGTGCTGATGCCGCCCAAAGAGCGCTTTACCGACGGCATGGGCCGTGAACTGTCGCTGCGGACCGTGCGGGAAAAGGTGACCGCGTGTCAGGCCGAGGGCATGGCCGCCATCGGCTACGCGGCCGTCTACGGGGCCGAGCCCGAATACGCGCTGGCTCATCCGGACGAGATGCTTTACGACGCTTCGGGCAAGCCTTATAGCATTGAGCAGCTCTTCTACGTGATGAATATTCATGTGGGCAATCCCTGGCGCGCCCAAATCCTGCCTGAAATGGCACGGGCCGTACGCGAGGTGCCCTTCGACGGCTTGCATCTCGATCAATACGGCTTCCCCAAGGACAACGCCTATGGGCCGGGACTACATCCCAAGCTGTACGACCTGGCGGAGGATTTCCCGCCTTTTATCGACGACGCGCGGAAGACAATTCGCGAAGCCCGGCCTGATACCCGCGTAATCTTCAATGCCGTGGA
>JAICHN010000552.1 GCA_025924845.1 Chloroflexota bacterium
CCACCGCTGCATCTCGACTCGTACTGACAGCCCATGCTTCACTTGCACGGTTATCTCCCCAGTCACGCGCGAACTGGTGCTTATCTCCTGGGCAAAATTAGGAGACAGTAGCTCGCCGCCGCACCTGCATCCGAATGCCGTGCAGCGGCCGGTTGGTCACGCCATAGCGCTGCGCGATATGTTGGCCGGGCGTCACGGTGAGCTGATAACGGCGTAGCACGTGGGCAAGAAAGAGCATCAATTCAACCCGTGCCAGCGTTTTGCCGATACATACGCGCGGCCCACCCCCGAAGCCGACGAGGGCGTAGGGGACGCGCTTATGCTCCTCACGTGGAGGGGCAAAGCGATCGGGATCGAAGACGGTGGGATCGCGCCAGATCGTCGACAGCAGATGCGACGCGGCAGCGGAGTAAAGCACCAGCGTGCCCGCCGGCAACAGGTGCTCGCCAAAGTACAGATCGCGGCATACGCCGCGCGGCGCGTTGGGTATGGGCGGATAGAGCCGCTCGGCTTCGCTCAAGGCACGGTCGAGCAGCGGCATATCGCGGGTAAGGGTGCTCGCGGTTCGGCCTGCCGAGGCGGCGCGCTGAACCTCATCCAGCACGCGATCCGCGTACTCGGGCTGCTGGACAAGCAGGTAGAGCGCCCAGGCCCCCAGGCTTGCCGAAGTCTCGTGCCCGGCGATCAGCAGGGTATCGGCATGGGCGAGGATCTGCTCATCACTCAATGGCCGGCCCCGTTCGTCCACCCCCTGGGCCGCCAATCCCAATGCATCGTCGATGGCACGAGCGCGGCGCTCCGCAATCTTGGCGCGCAGAAGTGCTTCAAACTCGGGGCGGCGCCTATGTGCTCCATGAAGGTACACCGCCCTACACAACGCAATCTCCGGACCGGGCCGAAGCCCAAGCAGTGCTTCCCCCACCATGTCCAGGGTGATCACCCGCGATTCCTCGTAGACATCCACCTCGCCGCGCGCCGGCCAACTGGTCGACCGCCGTTCGAGGACGCCGGCCAGTAAAGGTAAATACGCATCGATTCGGCGGGCCGCGAAGGCTGGATGCAACAGATCGCGGTGCCGGGCATGCTCGGCCCCATCCATGGTGAGTAGGCTGCGCGGGCATCGAGCCTGGCCGAAGGCCCATTCCCAGCCTACCGCGTAGGAGAGCGCCTGCCGATGGGTGAGCAGCACGAAGCGGTTGGCAGCGGGACCCAGCAAAAACACCACCTCGGTTTGGCCTAACCGCGCCCGGACAATCTCGCCGTATTGCTTGTGGAGCCGAGCCAGAAATGGTCCGCGATCACGCCAATAGTCCTGAGTGAGCGTTACGGTCGGGATGGCGTGTGGAATGTGTGGGGTAGCCATGACGCCGACACCTTCGTTATAGGTCACGCTGCTACACCGGGTTGATCCACGGCAGATACTCGGCATGGAGGCTGTCAAGGTGGTGGAAGACGTGGCCCGCCATGAGATAGAGGAGGGCGCGCACGCTGACCGTCGCGTTGGATGCTCGCCCGAGTTGCCTGCCGGCCGCTTCGGTCAGCCCCTGGTAGGCCAGGACATTGGCCCGACGAAGCAACTCAAACTCCTGAACGAGGTTGGCCAGGGATCGGGCGGCAAAGCCGGCTTCGCGCACGTAATCTTCCTGGTCAAAACCGGGGAATGCCGTCGCATCCTTACGCGAAATACAGAGGGCGCGATAGGCAAACACCCGCTCACAGTCACTCAGGTGGCCGATCACCTCCTTGATGCTCCATTCGCCGGGTCCGGTACGGTAATCGGCCTGGGCTTCGGGTACCACATCGAGAATTGCCCGCAGGTCCGCGATCTGATCTTCCAGGATCATCAGCACATCCCCGTCCGGGACACGCTGTATGTAGCCCCGAGCGTAGGGGGCATACTCATCGCTCGAAGGGCGGCTTATGGTCACCGGCACGATGCATCTCCTTTACGTTGAGCGGGCGGGG
The DNA here is from genome assembly GCA_025924845.1 of Chloroflexota bacterium. The sequence goes on from JAICHN010000552.1 coordinate 1,966, forward strand.
TGGGAATATCGAGCGTCCGGAGCAGGGTGCTTGAACGAATCAGACGGATCCCGCATACGGTCACCCCGTCTCCCTCCATCAGTATAAGGGGCAAACCCGGCCCTCAAGCGCGGGACGCCTCTTTCCTTTGTGCGGACGTACTCGCGGTAAGCGCCCCCACAATGGTGAGGCGCAACCTTAAAGAGTGCGGCTTTACACCTTGCAAGGGAATTCTCTGGGATGCTACGCTCCTCCCAGCGCCGGGTGATGCGCGCCGCGCCAAGCGGTTTGGCCGGTGAGTGTCGCCCCCTACGGGAAGGAACCGTGATGGCCGAGACACTGCCGACCTTCGAGATATTGGATGAGCGATTCAGGCACTGCTGCAAACTGAGCGCCCGGCTTGACCACCTGTACGACGGCTGCCGTTGGGCCGAAGGTCCCGCCTACTTCCCCGCCGGCCGCTTTGTGGTTTGGAGCGATATCCCCAACGATCGGCTGCTGCGCTGGGATGAGACCACGGGATCCGTCGGCGTATTCCGCCAACCAGCGGGCTACGGCAACGGCAACACGGTGGATCGTTCCGGCCGATTGGTCACCTGCGAACACGGCAACCGGCGCGTCACCCGCACCGAGCATGACGGCTCAACCACCGTGATCGCCGATCGGTTCGAGGGGAAACGCTTCAACAGCCCCAATGACGTGGTGGTGAAATCGGACGGTTCGATCTGGTTTACCGACCCGTCCTATGGTATCGACAGCGACTATGAAGGGCACCGAGGGGAAAGCGAGATTGGCGCCTGCTACGTCTACCGCGTCGACCCGCGCTCCGGTACCTGCCGCGTCGTGGCCGATGACTTCGCGCGTCCCAACGGACTCGCCTTCTCGCCCGATGAGCGGCGCCTCTACATTTCCGATACGGGGGCGGGACCAACCGGTACTAGTCTGCGCCACATGCGCGTCTTCGATGTGGCGGAGGCCGGAGCCCTCTCCGATGGTTCGGTGTTTGCCGAATGTACGGCTGGGGCCTTTGACGGCTTCCGATTGGATGATGCCGGACGGATCTGGACCAGCGCCGGGGACGGCGTCCACTGCTATGACCCGGACGGGAGTTTGATCGGGAAGGTTCGCGTCCCCGAGCCGGTCGCCAACGTGGTGTTCGGCGGGCCGAAACGGAACCGCCTGTTTATCTGTGCCACGACCTCGCTCTACGCCGTGCTCCTCCCGGTGAACGGAGCGGTCACCTTCTGAGTTATCGCGCGGTAATCCTCTAGTTGCACCATGGATGATTTCCTTTCCTCGGCTTCCGCTGCCTGCCGAAGCGGCAAGGAGCTCGTGTCCATGGTGCGCCCGCCGTCAGCGGTATGGGGCGCACCGGAGTTCGGAGATCCAGGTGATACCATGACCGCCGCTGACCAGCGCCCCGCCGGGGAAAACGTAGGTTAGGAGC
>JAICHN010000553.1 GCA_025924845.1 Chloroflexota bacterium
CACGGGTAAAGCGTGTGAAGTTGGCGCGAAACCGCTCGGCCAGGGCGCGAGCGGCGCGATCGTAGGCGACCGGATCGCTCCAGGTATCGCGAGGATGGAGCACCTGAGCCGGAACATCGCGCACCGCCTCCGGCACCGCGAGGCCGAACACGGGGTCGATCCAGACCGGCGCATCCTCCAGTGCCCCGGAAAGCGCGGCACGCACCATGGCGCGCGTGTGCGTGAGCGATATTCTGCTTCCCACCCCGAAGGGGCCGCCGCTCCAGCCCGTATTGACCAGGTAACAGTGGGCGCCGTGCCGGCTCAGGCGGTCGCGCAGCATGTCGGCGAAGCGCATGGGCGGCAAGGCCAGGAACGGCGAGGCGAAGCAGGTGGAGAAGGTGGCCTCCGGCTCGGAGCCCATGCCGGCCTCGGTACCGGCCAGCTTGGCGGTATAGCCGGAAAGGAAGTAGTAGAGCGCCTGCTCGTTGGTAAGGCGGGCCAGGGGAGGCAGCACGCCAAAGGCATCGGCGGTGAGGAGCAAGATGGTTTTGGCGTGGCCGGCGTGCCCTTCACGCACCACGCCGGGGATGAAGTCCACCGGATAGGCCGCGCGCGTATTCTCGGTCACGCTGCCGTCGTCGTAGTCGGGCTCACGGGTGATCGGATCGAGCACCACGTTCTCCAGCACGGCGCCAAAGCGGATCGCTTCGTAAATTTGCGGCTCACTCTCCGCCCGCAAATTGATGCACTTCGCATAGCAGCCGCCCTCGAAATTGAAGACGCCGCTTTCACCCCAACCATGCTCGTCGTCTCCGATCAGCAGCCGATCGGGATCGGCGGACAGCGTGGTCTTTCCGGTCCCGGAAAGACCAAAAAAGAGGGCTACATCGCCATCACGCCCCACGTTCGCTCCGCAGTGCATGGGAAACACATCCTGGGCGGGAAGCACGTAGTTGAGATAGCTGAATACGCTCTTTTTGATTTCGCCCGCGTAGCGGGTGCCTGCGATCGTGACCAGCTTCCGCCCAAAGTCGAGGATGATCGCCACCTCCGAATTGGTGCCGTCGCGGGCCGGGTCGCAGCGGAAGTCGGGCGCCGCCAGCACGGTAAAGCCCGGCTCGAAAGCGGCCTGCTCGCCCGGACCAAGGCGGATGAAGAGCTGACGAGCGAACAGGGCATGCCAGGCATACTCCGCCACCACGCGAACCCCCAGCCGATGCGTTGGGTCGGCCCCAGCCCAGGCATCCACGACGTAGGCGCGCCGCTCGTCAAGATACATAGCGACGCGGGCGGCCAGACGCGCCGCGACTTCGGGATCGATTGGCTGGGTACCGGGTCCCCAGACAACGCGATCCCTGGTCTCCTCATCCCGCACGATGAATTTGTCCTTCACCGAACGTCCAGTTCGCGGGGTGGTATTGGAACATACTGCTCCATTCGCCGCCAGTTGCGTGTTGCCCTGAGCGAGCGCCTGTTCGATCAGCGTCGGAACGCTGAGATTGTGTTGGGCACGCTGCCACGTTGCCACGGGCGCCGCGCCGCGCTCCTGACGTGTCCATTCCAGCTTCACCAGAATCCCTGCCTTTCTCCACACCATCGGCCAACCCTCATTGGTTAGCGAATTGAACCGAATCTCCCAAACCTCCCTACATTGCAGGTCTATTCTCGATGCTCTCCCCATATCGATCGGAGGACTGCGCAGATCTCGCCAATGCTCGCATAGGCGGCCAGGGCCGCCTTCATTGGCGGCAAGATGTTTTCGCTGCCCCGCGCCGCCTCGGCCACGGCATCCAGGCAGGTCGATACCTCTTCATTGTCTCGTGTCGCACGGATCAGACGCAAGCGCTCGATTTGTTCGCTCTGGATTACCGGATCGACGCGGAAGGTCTCCACCGAGCGCGCCTCCTCCGCGCGATACCGGTTCACTCCTACTACGATCTGGCGGCCTTCCTCGATCCGCCGCTGCGTCTCGTAGGCGCTTTCCTCGATCTCGCGCTGCATAAAGCCCTGCTCGGTGGCCGCCACCGCACCGCCCAGGGCATCGATCCGCTCGATCAACAGCCAGGCACGCCGCTCGATCTCGGCGGTCAGATACTCGATATAGGGTGAGCCTCCCAGGGGATCGGTGACGGCGGTCACGCCCGTTTCGCCGGCAATAATCTGCTGGGTGCGCAGGGCCAACATGGCAGCCTCGCCGGTGGGCAAGCCCAGCGCCTCGTCGTAGCTGTTGGTATGCAGGCTTTGCGTGCCCCCCAACACGGCGGCCATGGCCTGGAGCGCCACGCGCACGACGTTGTTCAACGGCTGTTGCGCGGTGAGGCTCCAGCCGGCGGTTTGCGTGTGGAAACGCAGCATCATGGCGCGGGGATTGGTCGCCCCGAAACGATCGCGGGCAATCCGCGCCCAGATCGAGCGCGCCGCCCGGAACTTGGCGATTTCCTCGAAGAAGTCACTATGACCATTGAAGAAGAAACTGAGTCTCGGCCCAAATTGGTCGATATGCAGACCAGCCAAACGCGCCGCCTCCACATAGGCGATGGCATTGGCCATGGTGAAGGCCAATTCCTGCACGGCGGTGGCGCCCGCCTCGCGAATGTGATAGCCGCTGATCGAGATCGTATTCCATTGCGGCAGATGCTCGCCGCAGTAGGCGAAGGTATCGGTGATCAGGCGCATGGAGTGGCGGGGCGGAAAGATGTAGGTGCCGCGGGCGATGTATTCCTTGAGGATGTCGTTCTGAATGGTCCCCCCGAGCTTGGCAGGATCGACGCCCTGCCGCTCGCCCACTAATTGGTATAGCAAGAGGAGCAAGGCGGCAGTGGCGTTGATCGTCATTGAGGTGGTGACTTTATCAAGGGGAATATCGGCGAGGAGCATTTCCATGTCGGCCAGCGTATCGATATGGACGCCCACGCGGCCGACTTCACCTTCAGCCAATGGATCATCGGCCGCGTAGCCAATCTGGGTGGGGAGGTCGAAGGCCACGGAGAGGCCGGTCTGCCCGCCGGCCAGCAGCATTTTGAAGCGGCGGTTGCTCTCCGCGGCCGAGCCGAAGCCCGCGTATTGGCGCATGGTCCAGGGGCGCTGCCTGTAGCCCTCGGGCCGGATGCCGCGTGTATAGGGGAACTGGCCGGGCGGCGGACCGCTGCCGTCGTTGCCGTACCACTGATCGAGAGGGATGCCGGAGGGGCTGAAGACCCCGTCGTCTGCCATACCGCTACCCTTGTCCAGGCTGCCGGCGCGCCGCCTATCGTCGCCTCACCACCGGAGGGTACCGCCCATCAGGGCGTTCGCGCCGGCACGCCTGCATGGGGACGGCAATCCGCATTACTTGGTTGAACGCCCTTACTCAGCATAGTACCGTGAGGGTTAAGTATGAAGGAAGTATGATTTCGTTCACGAATC
>JAICHN010000554.1 GCA_025924845.1 Chloroflexota bacterium
CCCCTGGTTGCGCCGGGACCTCGTCGTGGCCGACGATCACAAACCGGGTCTAATTCTCCTTATTGGTCTGGATGCGGTCAGCCTGCAACTCCAACTCGTCAATCGCGGCGGCGCGGCGTGACGCGATGCCGGCCACGCCGCGCAGCTTGCCCTCGCGGACCAACTTCGCGCGTCCCGCCGTGTCGTACACGGGAATGACATGCACGGGAAGCGTCTCCAGATATTCGCGGCACTGGGCCAGCGCCTGTGGGTGCGACTGTACGGTGTGGATATCGCTCAGGCTCTGGCCGGGAAGGGCCATCAGGCACTGTTGGACATGAAGGTCATATTCCCCTCTGGGGAATAGCCTGCCCTGGTATTCGAGCAGCAACTCATATGATTCATTCACGCTGTAGGCGGTTGAGTTTTCTACCGGAACCACCCCGAAATCGGCAATGCCGTTTTCCACCGCCGCGAAGACATCGGCGAAACTGTTCATGGGCAGCATAGGATAGTCCGGAAACAGATAGACGGCGGCTTCCTCGCTGAACGCACCCCGTTCGCCCTGAAACGCGATCCCGCGCATATATCGTGCTCCCCGGCGCGTTCGCGCGCCATTCCGGAGAGAAGTGTAGCACGCGGCGTGGCCGAATACCGGCCGGTTATCCAATGTATCCCCTTGTCTGGTACTTTGTGCTCCGGCATACTCGGTTCCAGCATGAGTCGTATACCGGCGGCGCGAGTCGTCCTTCTCGTCGTTCTCCTAGTGTCGGGGCTGTTGCAAACTCCCGCCGCGTTCGCCGCTCCCGTCGGCGTGGCCTCGGCTCTCCTGAATGTCCCCCCGGAGGACGATCTTCCGGTGAATGGGCATGTACGGTTTGTCCGCATCTCAACCAACGGAAAGCTGATGTTCGTCGGCCGGCAGGACGGCAGCCTGACGCGGAGCGCTGACGGGGGACGCACCTGGAAGGACGTGCGGGTCGGCGTGGCGGGCGGCCCCGGCGCCCAGATGCTGGACTTGAGGATTGCGCCCTCCAATCCGAACGTGGTGTGGGCCGCCGGCTTGAGCGGCGTCTTTCGGAGCATCGATGGCGGACTCACCTGGATCGAGGCGGACATTCGGAGCGACGCACCGAAGCGGGCCATCGGCTCAGTGTTGGCGCTCGACCCCCGTCATGCCGAGGCAGCCTATCTGGCCGGCTACCGGAACGGCGGCCTCTACGCCACCCACGATGGCGGCCAGAGCTGGCAGCAGGTGCTCCCCTATCCGGTGAGCGGGGTGGCAGTGGACCCGGCAAGTGGGGCGATTATTTATGCCGTCTCACGCACCGCCGGCGTTCAGCGGAGCGTCGATCACGGAGCGACCTGGAGCAACGGCGTCTATCTGCCGGCGTACACGGGGATCGGCGAACAGACTGCCGAGCCGGGTCGCCTGCTCGCGGTATGGGGACCGGGCGCGGGCCTCTACGCGGCGATGGACGGCGGAGGGATCGAGCGTTCGCTGAATGGTGGGCGGAGTTGGCAGGATCTCTCCTATGGCCTGCCTCGCACCGCTCCCGGCCTGGGCTTCGGCGTTCCCTACGATCTCACCGTGGTGGGCGGCAAACACCCAACCCTATATGCGATTGTTCCCAACGGATCACCGGCGCAGCCGCTGGGCAGCGCCCTGTACTCGCTGTCCCTTCTTGCCCAAGCGGCGCCCACATCTGCTCCGGTCGGCGTGGCGCCCCCTCCCTTGCTGAACGGGGGGGCGGCTACCGGCCGCGTCGGAAGCAGCGCGGTTCCTGCTCACGTCGGTCTGGCCTCCAGGTTGACCGGCATGATCCCAGCCCAGCCGCTCACCGCCACCGAAACGGCGAGCCCTTCGTCAACGGCGTCTCCCACGGCGAGCGCGACGGCCACGGCGAGTCCCACCACCTCGGCGACCGGCACCGCGACGGCCACGGCAAGTGCAACCCCATCGGCGAGCGGCACCGCTACGGTGACCGTGACGCCGTCGCCCAGCGTCACGCCGCTGCCTCTGGTACGCTGGCAGCTTGCCCAGGTCCATGCGGATTCGATGGACCACGGAGGCGGCTCCCGGGCACCCGTGATCGTGGCGCGCGAAGCGCCGGTCAGTTCGGGTTTCGCCGCGACGGTCGGCACTCTGGATGAAAAGCGTTTGCTCGCCATACCGTACCGTTTGGCGCCCCCTTCGGTACGCGTCGCGAAGGGCCGTTTCATGATTGGCAACACGCCGTTGCCTTACCTGGCGGGAATCAACTACGAGGGGCCGGTCGATCGGCCATGGCAACTCTGGCAGAACGGCAAGTTCGATCCCACCTTGGTGGCCGAGGATCTGGACGCCGCCGGGGCGGCGGGATACACCGTGGTGCGGGTGTTTGTGCAGGATCCGCTGCCGGCCCAGGTGTTGCAGGGTGAGTTTGGCCATCTCGATACACTGGTGGCGCTGGCCCGCCAGCGTAACCTGCGCCTCCTGATCACCTTCAATGACTCACGGGATCTTGATCTTACTCGCGTGGCAGCCGTCGATCGGGCCATCGCGCGTCACCTGCGCGGCAATCCGGCCGTTTTCGGCTACGATCTGCAGAACGAGCCGGCCTACCAGGACATTGTGGCAGCCTCGTACCCGGCGGGCTACGGCATCCCCTTGCAGAGCGCCTCCCTGGTCCGTCGCTATGGCGAGTATGTGTCGCTCAAGAAGATCCAATCCCAACGCGCGGCCGGCAAGTGGATGGATGCCCCATTTACCCAAATGACCGCCGACCAGGTGTGGGTGTACTTGAATGTAGCCAACATCGTGGATGAGTTCTTTAACGCCAATCCAAATTATCCCGGTACGCCCGCTTCCGCTCATTGGGCGCCGCTGATCGCCGCGATCAACAGCAGCGTGGCAACCTATATCCAGGTGCTGGGTGGGGCGGTACGGGCCGCTGATCCCTCGCACATGATCACAATAGGCTACAACAAATCCTTCTGGGCATCGTTGCCCGCCAACGCCGCGCTCAGCTTCCGGTCCTATCACCTGTATCCCAGCAGCGGCAACTTCGACAGCATTCATGGCAGTCTGCAACTGTTCGAGAGTCTGCAGGCGGATGCGTCCAGCCCGCTGGTGCTCGGCGAATACGGCTTTTCCACCGCTTCCCAATCGGGCGATGTGGCCTCGGTGCAGGAGTCCGCGATGAGTCTCTATGTGAGGGTGTTGGGAGGCGCGGGTGACGTCAAGTGGATGTTGAACGACGACTCGGTCGGCTATAACTCTTACGAGAATGGTTTGGGGTTGATCGCGGCGCATGGCGTGCCCAAGGCGGCCTTTTACATCAATCGAACCCGCAACGCCTACTTCGCGGCGCCGCATCAGGCTGGGGGAACCGCGATGTGGGCCGCCTCGACCACG
>JAICHN010000555.1 GCA_025924845.1 Chloroflexota bacterium
CCGCCGGAACCCAGGACGCCAGCACGCCCACCGAGATCCAGTCCGCCAGCCGCCCCGCAGCCACACTCTCAGTCTGACCCACAACCCGCGATCATGCCGGCACCAGGCACGAACCCGCAGGCAGACACCAAGATCAACTCAAGCTAAGTGGCATTGCGTCAAGACCCCAGGTCCAAGCGCTCGCTCGAACTCCCCAAGCGCGCCATCGCGGCCCTCCATGCGCACCGGAAGCGCCAAGCAGCCGAACGGCTGGCCGCAGGGACGGCCTGACAGGACAACAACCTCGTCTTCTGCCACGAGGACGGCCGCATGTACACCAGCGACGCACTCAACTGCGATTCGGCAAGATGACCAGACGAGCAGGCATCGGGCACTGGCACGTGTCAACCTCGGCCGAATTAAGCCGAAGTTGACAGGATCGTCGTGATCGCCTGCGGGACGCCCCGCGCACCCCAGCCCTGACGCAACCCGCCAAAAGGGCCGCGGAGCAGTCCTTGCCGCGGGCTAAACTAACCCGCCGCCGCGCTGGAGCACATCGCAGGGTGTCCGTGGTGGATGGCTGCGGAGACCTGCTCACGCCGCGACCCCGTGTCTTCCGGGATCTACCGCCTTTGTGCTGTAACCTGGCTCTTCCGGGCCTTATACGTGAATGTCTTATTCGGCCCTTGCCGGGAAGCCCTAGATGCCCTCGGTGACGAGTAAGGCGCTTGCGTACCTGGGGACGTCCGGCCGCTTCGCCTGCCGGACGTCCGGAATCATGGAACTGGTGAGTGCTCCTTGAAGGTGAGAGATTCCGCGGTGCGCGGACATTCCCGGGCATTCCTCCGGGCAAGAATCGGGCATTCCGGTGTACGTCGTAGACCCATAGCGGACGATTAAATGCAGAGCAACAAGCGTATATATCGCTATATAATGCGCTTCCTGGCCATCCTGTTCATTTTTTCCGTTGCCGTAGACATCGCGTTCATCATGCACGGACTGCTACGCCACCAGAACACGACTTTGCTCCAGGGATTCCTAGGCAGCGCGTCAGCCGCGATTGGATTGATGACGCTGGGAATCCGGCAGCTAATCCCTGAACGTCACGGCCACATTAACTTTCAAGAGTTCACGAGAAATCTGAACAAATCACGCGTGAGCCTGATCCGTGAAGAGATCAATGCAGCGCTGCTTCACCTCCGTAATCGCCCTATCGACATAAAGCTTACCCTGCTGCAAACGTCCGACATGGTACCGGCCGCGCACCTCATGAAGTTCATGTCAGTTGAGGAACTCTTCGTGAGCGTTACTCATGGCAGGATGGCGGCAATCGGGCCGCCTGGGGCCGGCAAAAGCTTGCTTGCCTTGCAATTCGCCTTCCAGGTATCCAGCGATCAAGCCAAGGAAGACCCCTGGATCCCGGTCATAATTCCGGCACAGAATTGGGATCAGCGGACGGCGAATCTAGATTACTGGCTGGCCCGGCAGGTCTGCAGCATTCTTGATATTGATAAGTCAACGGCATGGTCACTGGTCAAGGCGGATATCATCGTACCGATCTTCGACGGATTGGACGAGATGGACCCGGCGCCCGATAATCCGGCCAACGCAGGCGAATTCATTAAGGTCCTTAATAGCTGGGATCGGAAGTTCATACTAACCTCCCGGACGGACACCTGGAAGTTCCTGGAAGCGGCGGGATACATTCTTGAGGATGCCTGCAATGTTCAACTGGAGCCGCTCACCGACCGGCAAGTGACCGAGTACCTGGGACTGCGGAACCGGTCGAGCGGTCACGGCTCCCCCACGCGCGCTATCGTAAGAGATCTGTCAAGAACTCTCGGGTCATCACTATCGACGCCGTTCGACCTCGCTCTCATAGGGAGCCTGCTGAGCCGTCGCGAGAATATCGATAAGCTCAGGCAACGCATTAAGGCGAGCATGACCGCAGATGAGATCGAAGGCGAACTACTCAGGGCTTTCGTGGAAGCCCGGGTACAGTGGTATCCGAAGCACGCAAGGAATAACCGCAGGCAGACCACTAAGTACAGCCACGGGAAACCTCGTTACTATTCTGTCGACGATGTACTGAGCTGGTCACGTTCACTAGCCTCATTCCTGAAGGAAAGCGGCGGAACGGACATCTTCGGGGTAAAGATGCCAACCACCGAGATAAGCATCGAACGTCTCTGGCCTATCGCGGGGAAGCGGGCGCCGCGCATCATGGACCAGATTCTCACCGCCCTCTCCTGGGTGCCGTTCTTGGTGGTTCTCGGGATACAGATGAGCACAAGGGGAACCTCACCAGAAGTAGCCCTGTCGATTATCGCCTCCCTAGCCGTGCTACCGGCGAGTTCCATGTGGGCCAACCGCGTCTGGGTACACCCCTCTAAAATAGTCCTTCAGAGGCTCCTTCAGCCGAGGCGCCTGCTACGGCTTGCGCTCGGGATATCAGTCGCGGTGGTGATTACCGAAATAGGGAGCCCGGGCATTCCCATAGCCTTCGCCGCATACTATGGAGCCGGGTTCGCGCTTGTGTTCGCCCTTGGGGTAGCGACGGCAGTGCGGGACAGCATCAGCCTCCCAGCCTTCTTGACCGTGGGTTTCCTGGTGGGGCTTGCGGGGATGGCACTGACCCGCCTAGCGGTGGTGCCCACAGGTGATACCGCGCTAAGCCTGGCGAGCGGAATGTGCGGAGGAGCGGTGGGCCTGGTTGTCGGCGTAAAGGCCGGAATCCGCGTCGCGGGCCGACATGGCGGTGGCGGGCTAGATATACTACCGGCCGGTCTCCCCACTCCGCTTGCCCGGCTGTACGGTGATTTCCAGGCTGGCCTTACCGCCGCCTTCCTATCGATCGCGATCGGCACCGTAATCGGGCTGACCGGCCAATGGCCCGTTAAATCCGTCTGGGGAATACTGCTGCTTTGCGTGCTCGCCGGCATCGCGGCCGGCTTCGGTTTTGTGGCCGCCACATGGCGGCGCCACATCGCCATGCTGATATGTGCTCGTGGCGGGCTGCCTTTCCAGCTCACGGGGTTTCTCAGGTGGGCACACTCGGCGGGGCTTCTTAGAACTGCCGGAAGATCGTACGAGTTTCGTCACCGCCGACTGCTCGACTGGCTAACGCGTTAGCTGGAGCAGATCAGGTAAAACCAGCTTGTACTATGCCGAAACCCTGCATATGGCCTGACCTGCTGGTTTACGCTCGGCGCTTGTGCTCATCCGGCTCGTCTACCCTGAGTTGGGCCATCCTAGTCACTATGAAGCGGCCGGCCCCCGGTGACCGCTCGTAGGCCTCTTGGCTGATGTCGTGGGTCGCCGGAGTCTGGAAGGTGCAATCACCCAGCACCGACGCCACAAGGGCGGGGAGGGAGCCGGCCGCCATGTCCAGTC
>JAICHN010000556.1 GCA_025924845.1 Chloroflexota bacterium
CCGTCGTTTTTGACTCCCGTCTTCACCTTGAATAGGGTGGCAGGGGCGGGATTGGCGCTGCGCAGTTCGTCGGAGCGGCTGTAGACCAGGCTGACCGGGCGCTGGAGTTGCCAGGCCAGCACCGCCACGAGCGGATCGATCAGGGCATACTTGGCGCCAAAGCCGCCGCCGATGTCCATGCCGATCACCTTCACCCGCCGCTGCGGAATCTCCAGCATAGCGGCTACATCGTTGCGCACCTGGAAGACACCCTGCGTGCTGGTCCAGACCGTGATATTCCCCATGCCGTCCGGAGCGGCGGCCGAGGATTGCGGTTCAAGGTACAGCTGGTGGACCCAGGCCGTGCGGTACTCGTGCTCGATTACCAGATCCGCCTCGGCCAGTCCCGCCGCCACGTCACCCCGCTGTAGCCTCACGGCGTCCGCTGTGTTCGGCGTCTTCTCGGTGACTTGTTCCCCTGAGACCGCGGCATGGGCCGTCGCCCCGCCCGCGTCGTGGCCGACCTTGGGCTGCCGCACCAATGGACTCTCCTTGGCCAGGGCTTGCTCCGGATCCGTCACGGCGGGCAGCACATCGTAGTCCACTTCGATCAGGTCCGCCGCGTCCTGGGCAATTACCGCCGATTCGGCGACCACCACGGCGACCGGCTCACCGTCGAAATGCACGCGCTCGACCGCCAGGGGACGGAGGTTCCGGGTCAGGCTGTCCGGCCCGCCCACCGGTAGATCGTCGCCGGTGTACACGGCCACGACGCCGGGGAGGTTCCGCGCCGCATCGGCGTTGATGCCGAGCAGACGGGCATGTGGGTGCGGGCTGAGCACCAGGCGCGCATGGAGCAAGCCCTGGAGTTGAAGATCGGCGGTGTAGCGCGCTCGCCCGGTCACTTTTCGCTCGCCGTCGGTACGCGGGATCGATTTGCCGATAGTCGCGTAAGTTGTAGCCACGGGCCCTACTCCATCTTCGCTCTGCTTAAGGGATCGGACGCTGCCCAATTGCCGATAGCGTCCTCACCTATGGTACAGGATGCCGATAGAGTTCAGGCGTTCGGCCCGCCCAGCAGCAGATCGGCAAGCGCCTCGGCCAGGGGCTGCGTCTTGCGGTCGGGAGACTCCGGCGCCCAGTGGCATGCCCCAGCGGCCGCGGACAGGATCAGGCGGACTACCGTACGCGGCTCGACCGCACGGGGGAGCAGGTCGGCTCTTTGCGCGGCGCCTACCACGGTGTCCCACATCGCCTCGTATCGTTCGCGTACTTCCCGAAACCAGCGGAGCGGCTGACCGTCGAGGTGGCGCCATTCGAATAGGAATACCGTAGCTTCGGCCCTACTCCCCGCGATCACGCCGAGGTGGGCCGACAGCGCGTCACGCAGTTTGGCGGCAGGGGTGTCATCGCTTAGCACGATCGGCCGAACGGCGTCCGTGAAGAGGCGGGCCGCCGTGCTGACTATTTCCAGCAGAATCTCTTCCTTATTGGCCACGTGGGCATAGAGGCTGCCCTTCAGCATCCCGACCCGTTCCGCGATGTCCTGCATGGATGTGCCGTGATAGCCGCGATCGGCAAAAAGGGCGGCGGCCTCGGCTACGATCTGGTCGCGGCGCCCGCCGGCAGGCTGACGTGACGGACGGCCCTCAAGGTCCGCCAAACGCTCGTTTGGTTGCATGATTGCAGTATAGGCACGAGGCTGGACGCGGTTCAACTAACTATACAGATTCACCGTCCGACCACGGAGGAATCCGGCCAAAACGATGTTCGCCCGTACCGCTACCTGTACGGCCAGGCTGGTGGGAGCCGAGACGGCGGCAATCACCGGTATGCGCGCCAGGAGCGCCTTCTGCACGATCTCGAACGATACTCGTCCGCTCACCAGCAGGATGCTTCGGTCCAATGGTAGGTTATCGTCCAGCAAGGCGCGGCCGATCAGTTTGTCCACGCCGTTGTGGCGTCCCACGTCCTCTCTTGCCACTCCCATGTTCCCCCGCAGGTCAAACAGACCGGCGCCGTGCAGGCCACCGGTGGCGTCAAATACGCGCTGCGCGGCGCGTAGCCGTTCGGGGAGGGCGTAGAGCACTTCTGGGTCCGGAACGATGCGCCGCTCCAGCGCGGGGGCGAGGGCCAGTACCGCGTCGATGCTCGTCTTGCCGCACAGACCGCAACTTGATGTGGCGTAGAAGCGCCGCCGGGCCGGTGTAGCGCCGGCGCCCGGGGCGCCGGCCCGAAGTTCCACGCTGACCCGGTTCTCCGCCAGTTTGCCCGCCCCATCCCGCCAAAGGTGGAGGGCGGCGATGTCGCCGCGTCCGCGCAACAATCCCTCTCCATGCAGGAAGCCGGCGGCGAGTTCGTCGTCATGCCCAGGGGTGCGCATGATGACGGCCAGGGGCGCTCCATCCAGCCAGATTTCGAGGGGCTCCTCCACGGCCAGGGCGTCGTCACCCGCCACCGCTTCGCCGCCGTTCAGGCGGCGCACCGAAGCGATGACCATCCGTTCGGGGTCATGGGGAGAGCGATACACGCCGTACTCGCCGGGTACTCTAGTCCAGATAGTCCTTCAGTTTGCGGCTACGCGAAGGGTGGCGGAGCTTGCGCAGCGCCTTGGCCTCGATCTGACGAATGCGTTCGCGCGTCACCCCGAACTCGCGTCCCACTTCCTCCAGGGTGCGAGCTCGGCCGTCCTCCAGGCCGAAGCGCAGTTGCAACACCTTACGTTCACGGAGGGTCAGGGAACCCAGCACATCCTCGACCTGCTCCTTCAGCAGCTGATGCGAGGCGGCATCCTGGGGCGCCATGGCGGCGGCGTCTTCGATGAAGTCGCCTAGATGGCTATCCTCTTCCTCTCCGATCGGCGTCTCCAGGGAGACCGGTTCCTGAGATACTTTGATGATTTCGCGCACCTTCTCGGGCGCGATATCCATTTTGAGGGCGATTTCCTCGGAGGTGGGTTCACGACCGAGTTCCTGGAGCAGCTTTCGCGACTCGCGGATCAGCTTATTGATCGTCTCCACCATATGCACTGGAATGCGGATCGTGCGAGCTTGGTCGGCGATGGCCCTGGTGATGGCCTGGCGAATCCACCAGGTGGCGTAGGTACTGAACTTGTAGCCCTTGGTATGGTCGAACTTCTCGACCGCGCGAATGAGGCCGATATTGCCTTCCTGGATGAGATCCAGGAGGTTCATGCCGCGTCCGATATATTTCTTGGCCACGCTGACTACCAAACGAAGATTTGCCTCGGTGAGCCGTCGCCGCGCGTCCAGACCGCGATTGATCGCGTCCTGATTGAAATCCCAATTTTCAATCAATTCCAGGGCCAAGGGCTCACTTAATTTGACCCGTTCGGCTAGGAGAGCCGCCAACTCCCGCGTGGTGACG
>JAICHN010000557.1 GCA_025924845.1 Chloroflexota bacterium
AGGCGGTGGAGGCGGCGGTATGCATGGTGATGTTCCCCTCCGTCTTGCTGATGATCTGATGGATGTGCCCATTTAGCGCCGTGACGGAGCTAAATCGCTTGACCAGGGCCAGAACCTGCGTGCTGTCGGCCGTGGCCCACCCCCAGTTGGGATACACGGCCAGCAGAGGCACATGACTGAAAAGCACCAGTGGCGTGTCCGACGACAGCATCCCCAGATCCTTCTTGATGAAAGCCAACTGCTCCGGCCCCAAGAGACCGAGCCCCTTCAGTCCGCCCTGCCCTTCCGCTTGCTGCACATTGGCCAGGGCCAGGAAATGGACGCCGTGCAGATCGAAGCTGTAATAGCCGGCGCCGAAGCTGCCCTTGCCAAACATCTTTAGGTAGCGCTTGCCGTGGTCGACGAACACGTCATGCTCGCCGGGCACGTTGAACGTGCGATCGGTCTTGATCGTGCCCATCACCTGCTTCACCGTGTCGAACTCTTCAACCGTCGAGAGATGCACGTGATCTCCAGTGTGCATGACGAAGGAGGGACGCGTGGCCAGGGCATTGATTCGGCTCACTGCTTCCTCGAAGGTACCCAACACGTTATGGTTGGGTGCCTGGTGGAAGCCGATATGGCTATCGCTGATCTGGACGAAGGTAAAGTCGGCGTCGGCCGCGCTCCTTGGCGCGTTCGGCGTGTCGGCGAGGGCACTTGACGTCACCCGCCCCCCGGACAGTGCCCAGACCACGCCGGTGCCGGCCCAGGCCATGCACTTGAGGAATCTGCGGCGGTCCACGCCGTCATCCTGATGGTCGTGCTCGATGTAGCCGTTCATGCTCTCGCTCCTCGCTCTACTTGCGTACGATCACCGTGCCGTGCATGAAAGGATGGATGCCGCAGTAGTAGGCGAACGTACCGCTCGCCTTGAATACGCGGGCGAACCTACCGTTGGTATCCAGGGCTTCCGACGCCCATAGGCTTTTGACGCTGTCGATGGTGTGGGGATCGCTGTCGCGGTTGGTCCAGATGACGCGCGTGCCGGGCGAAACGACGACCGGACTGGGAGAGAACTTGAAGTTACTGATCGTGATCTGAATCACCTTGTGATGCAGCATCAGGACGGGACGCTTCCCGGCCGCGGCAACCGCCGGCGCCATGTTCATGCCGGCCATGGTTGACTGGACAGCTGGGACGGCGCGTGAACCGGCGAAAACATTAGCGGCCCGACCGGCAATTAGGCCGCTCGGAAAGGCCAACAGGGCCACAACCAGGGGAGCCATAAGCCGACCCGACACAGGGCTTCGTCGTGAACCAGGCATGGGCATAGACCTACTTTCCATGGATGGATGACGGTGCATTCCAGCAGAGCCGGCCGAACTCAGTGGAAACGCCGTCGAAAAAGAGAAGGTTGCGGCTTGCACGTGGAAGGGCGGGTCCGCTCGCGATACGGCTCCGTCCGAGTAGCGTGCCGTCGGGACGCCCCGCGTGCAAGCCTCACCAATCCATACCGAGGTGTGTTACACAAACCGCGGGGTCAGGGTTAGACTGTTTCGCGCGTGCCGAGCGCATAGACCACGCCGTCTTGCACACGGATCGCGATCTCGGGCAAGGGAGAGGGGGCCAGTCCGCTCACCACATCGCCGCGCCGGCTGAAACGAGAGTCGTGGCAAAGGCAACGTAACTCCCTCGCTGTGGGTTCAGCCTTGAGCCGGCAGCCCATGTGCGTGCAAATCGCGGACACGGCGCGCAGGTTCCCACCATCGTTCATCAGGAAACCCATCACTCCCCCAGCGGTGAACGGCTTGGTATCGCCATGCCCAATGTCGGCGGCCTGGGCCACGGCGTACCAGTGCTCGTTGCCTGCGACCACCAATTGATGAGGGCGCGACTCCTTATTGAACGTCGCGATTCCCTCCACCCCCGCCACCCCTATACCCGCGCCGCCCGCCAGGGTCGCGGCGGCGCGTAAAAAACCCAGGCGGCTGAGCGGGCGCTGCTTGGCAGGCCGTTGCTTTGCCGTCTCTCGGTTGATCGTCTGTTGCAGCGACGCGAGAAAACTCGGCCGTGGGACTTCCGCATCGTCCGCCGCCATCTTGAGCCGGGCCGCGACCAGGCGCCGCCGAAGCTCGTCATCGTCCAGGGACCGCTCCGCCGGTCGCCGGTCGTCCAGAAGAGTATTGAGGTAAGCGTCGAGCCGCACCACATCCTCCACGGACGGAGGAGAAGTCGGATCGTGCTGCTCCGCCTCGTGCTCGTCACTCATCGCTGTTTCCCCTGTCCTGGGCGTCTCCCTGATCCACGGGCGGACCCAATCCCATCGACGCGGCGCGCTGCAAGGCACGGAGTTGAATTACTCGTACATTCCCTGCCGTAAGGCCAAGCGCCTGGCCGACCTCCGCCGCACTATACCCTTTGAGAAAGCGCAGCCGCAACACCTCGCGCTCGCGCTCGGGGAGAGCGGCCAATACGCGGCGCGCCCACTCACGGGTACGTCTGCTTTCAGCCGGGCCGTCACTGCCCTGGAACAGCATGTTCTCGACGACCGCCAGGGGCACTTGAGCCTGTACGCTCTGTTCGCGCCAATAATCGGCGACAGCGGTGCGCGCGGTGGCGTACAGCCATGAGCGGATGCTGTCGGCGCTCCGATCGGCGGCCAACCAGCGCACGGCTTTGAGGAACACCTGGCTGGTCAAATCCTCCGCTGCCGCCCGGTTTCCCACCTTAGCATAGACGAAAGCATAGATCTTGGTCGCGTTTTCTTGAAACGCGTCGCCCGATGCAGCTGAGTCCACAGCATGCTCGGGCGCGTCCCGTGCGTCGCGGTTACAGCGCATCTTGCATGACCAGCCCTACCTTCGGAGGCGGAATGTGACCTGGTTGGCTCTGCCAATGCATACAGTGGCGCGTTACAAGCGACGAGCCTCGGTCGAGCAGGTCGGTCTGGGCCGCGGGCGGATCAGCCGTTGAGGAGGTCCGTTTGAGGCACGGTGTCCGAAACGAGGCCCGCGATGGCGGGAAGTTGCCGTTCGGGTACGTGGAGCACCAGGGTGGTCCAGGGCCAGGTCAGGGGATTCGTCGCGGTGCCGTCACCGGGGCGCGGC
This sequence comes from Chloroflexota bacterium, assembly GCA_025924845.1. The sequence goes on from JAICHN010000557.1 coordinate 3,090, forward strand.
TCACCCACCGATTCGACGACGAACCGGTCATCAGGGCCCAGGACGGCGCGTCTCCGCAATAAGCTCTCGGCTACCTGGGCGCCGCGCTTTTCGATCGCTTCGTTGGTGCGACCGGCCACCACGACCCGGATCCCCACTTCCCGATCGGCGCCACGCACCATCCCCAACACCTGAACGGCGGTCACCGCGACGTCACCCACGGTGAGCGGGCGCCAACCTCGCAGTTCGCCGCGGTGCTCGGCAATGCGCGCTCGCGCCGCCGCGACCATTTC
>JAICHN010000558.1 GCA_025924845.1 Chloroflexota bacterium
AGCCTTCCTGCTCGAAAATCGGCGTCTTCAGCGCGTCGAGCAACTCGCGCACGCGCTTGATCTGGCCGCGCAAGTCGTCCGGCATCGCCGCGCGGGTCGCCTTGTAGTCGGGCGATAGGTCATGGCGGAAGGTGCGCCCGCGGTCGAAGGCCACGGCCAGGTATTCGGGCTTCTCCTTGCGGATGGTGTCGAGCAGCATGGTGGTGAAACCGAGGATGGCGTTGGTCGGCTCCCCGTCCTTCGTCATCATGCTAGGGGGCAACGCATGATACGCCCGGTAAATCAGGGCATAGGCGTCAACGAGCATCAGGGTCGGGCGTGCGTCGGGCGCGGACGCAGCCGTCTCGGCAGCCGTGGGAGAGGCAGTAGTCATACACCCATTATAAGGGTTTTGCGGCCCCCACGCAAAGCCAAATGGGCCGATTCCTGAGTCAGTAATTAGAACGAATGTGCGTGCGGCTGCGGGCGGAGGGAACAGCCCGCAAGTGATTCTGGTGGGCGGCAGGCCGGTTTGAAACCGGCCCCTACACCGCACAATCACGGTGGTCGGCTACTAACCTAAAGTATCGTTTATAATGAGTGAGTTACCAAATGCAGCGCCGTTAGTCTTCATGAAGGGTAAATTGCATGTCCAAGCGCCGATGGTTGTTATTATGGATGCCGGCTTCATCTGTAGGTTGGTCGGTACTCTATATCATGTGGTTAGCGACGGGCATTCATGTAATGGTTGGCGGCCTGTTATTTTACGGGGTTAAGGTGGCGGTGAGCGGGGCCGTAGCCGGGCTTTGCGTCGGATTTTTGCAAGAGAGGGTTCTCCACCGCCGGGGGCGTGGACACCTCTCCTGGTTGCTAGGCACCACGGGCGGTTGGATGCTGGGGAGCTTGTTTGGGGTGCTGGTCACTGTACTCCCTGTTGTGCAAGAACTCAATCTCCCAGCGACGAGTGCCCCGACAGGCGGGTACTTACTGGATTTTTATGCGCGCCTCTCCTTCGATCATTTCGTTTGGGGTGGATTGGTTGGTGGGTTAGGAATTGGTCTCGGTCAGTGGTGGGTATTGCGCCATTGGTGGTCCGGCGCACTCCTCTGGATTCCAATCAATGCTCTCAGTTGGGCGGGGGCGTGGATGCTGGGCTTCGCTATAGAGCGTATTCTTATCTGGCCCTGGGTCGCCGCATGGATTCTACCTGGCTTGCTCACTGGCCTCGTGCTATACGAGGTATCTGGACGAGCAGAGGCTGCCCGTTTGCCGGCAACATGATAAGTCGGCGTAGCGTCATCCGCGATCTTCGCATAGACGCTCAAGCTTGCTATCTTAGGCGACACTGGACAAACCACCGGAGGCCATGGTCATGGGTATGCAAAGTAGAGGGTTGAATCGAGGAGTGATCGGGGAATGGATTTTAGCCACTTCACTGGGGTTTATTTTCTATCCCCTTATTTACAGAATGGTCCTTACTCCCTCCGATGGGTCGATGAACGCTTATGCCCAGGCGCTTGTTGGAACGCTACCGTTTGCCGTGGGGGCGGGGATCGTGGCGGGATTGATCCAATGTGCCGTGTTGCGCCGCTATAGTCGCCAGATCACGGGCTGGTGGCCCGCGCTAACTTGTGGCGGCTGGGTGCTCGCTTGGATCGTCGTGCTATATTTGCTCACGCTGTCCGACCAATTTCAACAGTTGGGTGGTGCAGCGCAGGGTGGGATACGCTTCCTGTTATGGGCGGCCATTGGCGGCGTCATTGGAGCGTGCCAGGTCTGGGCGCTACGTCTTTCCGCTAAAGAACGTTGGACGTGGGTTGGAATTACCGCCGGTGCTTGGGCAGCAGCCTGGATTCCGGCCTGGATATTAGGAGCAATAGCGGAATGGATCATGAATCCTCTAATTCACGGCGACTCATCTGGCAGGCAACCGGGAATGGGAGGCTTGGTGTATCTCGGTATCTTTACCCTGATAAGTATCCCGGCTGAGATCTCAACCCTTCTTTTGCTTGGTGTGATTATCGGAGTGGTAACTGGGTTGGGGCTTAGGAAGGTACTGTCAGACAATAATCCTGACACGTATACGGCCCCAAACATCATCTATGCTGAGTAACCCTCGTTGAGACACGGAAACGGCTGCCCCAAAAGCTGGGGCAGCCGTTTTTCTTGGCTTGGTAATCTTTAGGGCCGGCTGGCTTATCTGCTCAATGGCCGTAACCGACCGCTCACCGCTTCGCCTACCGCGGGTGCAAGATGCTGCCGCCCTCCAGGAGGTGCTGCACGTCGAAGAAGGTGATGACCACCATGAGCAGGAGCAGCAGGCCCATGCCGATGAGGTGGACCATGCCTTCTTTTTCGGGCGCGATCTTGCGCCCGCCGCGCAGCAACTCAATCAGGATAAACAGCAACCGCCCGCCGTCCAGGGCGGGGAGCGGCAGCAAGTTGATCAGGAACAGGTTGATGCCGAGCAGCGCGGTCAGCGTGATCAGGCCGCTGGCCCCCTGCTCCGTCGCCACTTCGCCGGTCAACTGCGCGATGCCCACCGGCCCGGAGAGCACGCCGGCCTCCGATTGGCCGGAGAACAGCCCGGCCACCACGGTGGCGAGGCCCTCCGGGATGCGCCGCAGCAGATCGCCCGTGCGGCTGAAGCCCCGGCCAATCGATTCCAGCGGTGGGTAGGTGACGGTGTGCGTGGGCAGCCGATAGCTCCAACCCTCAAGGCCGCTGTTGGCGACCTCAGCGGTCAGCGGCACCAGCGTGCCGTTGCGCTCGACCGTGATGGTGGCGGTGCCGCTCTTGACCCGATCCATGGCCTGGGCGAAGGTGAGCGTGCTGCCGGCCTCCTGGCCGTTCACCGTCTTAATGATGTCGCCGTTCTGTAGACCCGCGGCGGCGGCGGGCGTTCCGGCTTGCACATCGGCGACGCGAATAGGCGAGACCGCCGCTTCCAGACTGACGCCCAGCGCGGGATCGGGACCCTGGCGCAAGGTCACGGGCACCTGCATTTCCTGACCGTTGCGGCTGATGATCAGGTTGATCTGGCGGCCGCGATTGTTATTCAGGGTGTCGCGCGCCGCGTTAATGTCGCTCACCGGCGTGCCGTCCACGGACAGCAGCAGATCGCCCGCCTGCAAGTGCGCCGCGGACGCGGGCGAGCTGGTGACGATGGAGGCAAAGCCGACCTGCGTGCTGTCGGGCACCGGTTCGCCGAACAGGCCCAGGCCGATAAACAACAGCAGGGCCAGCACCAGGTTCATGAACGACCCGGCGGCCAGCACGATGATCCGTTTCCAGGCCGCCGCGCGCCCGAAGCTGTCGGGCGCGTCGGAATCGCCGTTCTCGCCGAGGATGC
>JAICHN010000559.1 GCA_025924845.1 Chloroflexota bacterium
CCCATCTCACTTCCCTTTGGTGTTTTCGCCCCTTGGGGCGAAAACACCAAAAAACCCAACCGCTTACACTGGGCATTAACGACGATATCGGCAGGGGAAGATCGCAGGGAGGAACAGCCATGCGGGTCTCGATTATCGGCGCGCCGATCGATTTTGGCGCCTCTCGGCGCGGCGTGGACATGGGCTGCAGCGCCATCCGCTATGCCGGCCTGCAAGGCAGCCTACAGCGGCTCGGCCACGACGTGGTTGACATGGGTAACGTGGATGTCACCCTGGCCGAACAGGGCAGCGTGGGTGACCCGCGCCTCAAACATCTGAAGGAGATCCTGGCCGCCTCCACCGCCCTGGCCGAACTGGTGGGCCAGGCCCGGGCCGATGATCGGTTTCCGATTACCCTGGGGGGCGACCACAGTATCTCGCTCGGCTCCATCGCCGGGGCAGCCAGGGGGCGAACCCTTGGCGTCTTGTGGATTGACGCCCATGGCGATTTCAATACCTCTGAGACCACACCCAGCGGCAACATTCACGGCATGCCGTTGGCGGCATCATGCGGCCTTGGTGATCCGAGGCTGGTCAATCTGGCGTATCCTGGCGTCAAGGTGGATCCCCGGCACGTCGCCCTTTTGGGCGTGCGCGACCTGGACGACGCCGAGAAGGCACTGCTGCGCGAGCAGGGGGTGTCGGTCTTCACTATGCAGCACATCGACCGCCAGGGCATGGATCGGGTGATGGCCGAAGCCCTGGCCGTGGTGACCAACGGAACGGACGGCGTCCTGGCCAGCCTGGATCTCGACGTGCTCGACCCGCATGAGGCGCCCGGTGTGGGGACGCCGGTGGCGGGCGGTATCTCCTACCGAGAGGCGCACCTGATCATGGAGCTGCTCGCCGAAGCGGACTGTATGGTCGCGCTGGACGTGGTGGAGGTGAATCCGATCCTCGACCGCGAAAACGGCACGGCTGAACTGGCCGTCGCCCTGACCCTGAGCGCCCTGGGCAAACGGATCTTCTGAGGGCCTGCTCTATGAGTGGCGGATATGGACGGCGGCCGCGCTTCTATTAACGGTGATACGGACGACATAATCACAAGGTGAACAGCTAGGGGGCGGCTTCCACGGTAGTGTGATACGTCACGATAGAGGACGCCGCCCGGCTTACCGTTGCCATGGGCATACTGCCGGCAGGCTGGAGCCCTGAGGGCGGGAACAGCTGAGGCCGCGCGGCCATAACCACGCCGAGCAAGATAAACAGAACTCCCATCAGTCGGCTAATCGCTACTCCCCAGGGTGCGGACTTCTCCACGACGATCAGCAGGCTGAGCGCCGCCATCCAGGCGAGATTGATCAGCCCAACCACGAAAAGTACTGCCATGATTCCCCAGCAGCAGCCGAGGCAGTAGGCGCCATGGGATGCCCCCATACGCAGCGCACCCAGACGGCCCTCGCGCAGGCCGTGCATGATGAAGTGGAAGGGTGACCTACAGTGGGAAAGGCAGACGAATTTCAGCGGCGAACATTGATAGAGGCCGGCCAGCACGAGGATTCCGCCGCCGATGCGGGCGACGGCAGGCGAACCGGCCTGCAAGTGGTCGCCCGCGGCCTGCACCAACAGATAGGCCAGATCGGCGAGGACACCGGCAAGGACCCAGATCACCAGATAGCCCGCCACAAACGCAGCGGTCGGCACCGCTGGGCGACCAGTGGTCCGGCGCCCAAGCTGAATCGTGCGAAAGAGCAGTACAACCGGCGTGACCGACGGCAACATCATCGCCGCCATCATGAGCAGCCACATCCCCACGAAAAGCGCCGCCCCGGAGAGCGTGGCCTTTCCGGGCATGGCGTCCATCATGGTAGGCGACCGCATCCAGATGATAACCGCCGCCCAGGCCGCTACGGCGAGCAGCGCGAGGGTGGCGATTGACGGGATACGGCCGCGATCGTGCGGCGCCGCGGCGGCGGACGAGCGCAACAGGCTCATGGAACCGGCATGGTGTTAGGTGTTGGACCAGCTAATCGGCGCGTAGTGCCCATTCTTACCGGAGTTATCCCAGCGCATGCCATAGTCCGCCCAGGTGCTGCCCGCCTCGCCCACGGCCAGCGCCACACCTTCCAAATTGAAAGGGTGAAGATTGGAGGCTATGATCCCCTCGGGCGTCCCATTGGGAAGGGCCTGCACACCCATATGCATCAGGTTGGGGATCTCCACGCTCCGGCGACGGCCGTCCTTCTGAAAGGTGATCGGCACGGCCTTCACGCCGAGAAAAGTCGAGATGAGCGGAGCGAAGTGCCCCATGGTTCCCCCGGCCGCGCCGGAAAAGATCTGCTGTAAGGCTTCGCGCTGGTCGGCATCGCCGCGCTCATCGACGTAAAGAGCAGCGGTCCAATTCCCCTGTCCCATCGGCCCCGGTGTACGGGCGATCATCGCGACGTTCAGATCATCGAGCTTGGTATCACCATACTGGCCCGACTCAATATGGAAGCCGAACGCCACCTCACAGGCGCCCTGAGTGGGCATCGCGGTCAGTTGCGGGTTGACCGACGCCAGGCAAGGGCATACAACGTCACAGTTGCAGTTCTCGAAATAGTCGGCTTTGATCTGCCACGCAGTCTGCGCTGGAAGCATGAGACCTCCCCAATTGCTGCTCACGGCCCGGCCACCGCTCCGCCTCGCGAGGTATGCGGCGGCACCTCAATTGCGATCATAGCACCGCCGTCAAGCATAGTGACGTGCGTCGAGGAGGAAACGTTGGCGCGGGGCGAACCTTCACGCGGGGGCTCGGCTAGACGAGCGGCGGACCGTTGATCTCGGAATCAAAGTCATGGAAGAGTTCCGCGAGTCCTTGCCGAATGTTGCCGGTCAGGGGTAGGTTCGACATCCGCTCAATGAACTGTTCGAGCCCGGGAAGGCTGAGCGCGAAAATCCGTCCCTCTTCCGGCCCGAGGCTTGCAAAGGTGTGCGTGGTGCCGCGCGGAGCGTAGACGACCATGCCGGGTCCGCCTTCATATTCCTTTTCACTGATCTTGAACCGATAGCGCCCTTGCAAAACCAGATAGAGTTCATCGTGCGCATGGTGAGTATGGAGCACCGGCCCCCCTGGACCGGGATTCGTACACTCGGCGGCAAACAAGGTACCGCCGGTCAGCACGTCGCCGGCTACCACCCGGAGGTGGAGATTCTCGATGAACCGGCCTTCTCCCGGCTGCAGCACGTAAGCCTGGACCTCCTCGCGCGCTATCTGAGTCGCCATCTCTTCTTCCTCCTATCGCCCTACGGAAGGGCAAATGAGTCCAGCTACCCTTTCAACGGAACAGCGGCATCTTCCGTCGGG
>JAICHN010000560.1 GCA_025924845.1 Chloroflexota bacterium
CCAAAACCGTACCGGAGCATATTTTGTTGCAGGTAGGCAGGGATATACACGCTCACCCCATTCCCAATTCGCCTACCGCAGGCACGTCGCCCGCGCCGGTCGCCTGCCGTACGGCGCGACGAATCGCCTCGGCCGTCAACTCCACGGCCAGCACCGCCAGGAGTTCCGGGCTTGCCTCATCATGGCCCGTGGAGAGCGCGAACACCGTATCGCCGTCGAAGGCGGTATGCACCGGGCTGATCGCGTGGGCCAGGCCGTCGTGCGCTTGTTTGGCCAGGGCGGTAAGTGCCGACTTGTCGAGTTTGGCGGACGTGGCGATGGCCACCAGCGTGGTATTGCTGAGGGGGCGCGCCGCGATCCGCCTGCCCCCGGTCTTGCGCAGAAGAGCGGCCGAGCCAATGAAGCCGTTCGCGTCACGCGTGCCCGCGATGATCATACCGTCGCGTTCCAGAACATCGCCCACGGCGTTGACCACGGCGATCACGCCCATGGCAATATGATCGTCGGGGCCCGTGCTCGCGATACCGATACCGCCCTTGGTGCGTCCCGAGGGCCCGAGCATCCGGCCGACACTCGCCCCGGTCCCGGCCCCAACCGTGCCCTCGCGTGCCTCGTCCGGCGATGCCGCCAGGCAGGCGGCGTAGCCCGCCGCGCCGTCGGGATAGATCGCGGATGAACCGGAATCCAGATCGAAGATCACGGCGGCAGGCACGATCGGCACCCTGGCGACGCCGACATCGTAGCCGATTCCCTGTTCGCGCAGGTAGCGCATCACGCCGCCCGCCGCGTCCAGGCCAAAGGCGCTGCCTCCGGTGAGCAAGAGAGCATGGATCTCCCGCACCGAGGCGGTCGGGGCCAGGAGGTCGGTTTCCCGCGTGCCGGGGGCGCCGCCGCCCACGCTGACGCCGGCACACATGCTTCCCGTGGTCGGCAGCAACACAGTGCAGCCGGTGAGCGCATCGAGATCCTGCCAGTGACCAATCGCGATTCCCGGTAACGGCTGTGGCACGTCATCCTCCTTAGCGAATCCTGTACAGTGGCCTGTCGCTTGGATTGTACCGAACCGCTCCATGGTCCCAGATAGCAGGCGCTACACTTACCACTATGGACAGTGTGTACGATCCAAACGTTGACCCTGTCATCCAGTCGCTGATCGCCGAGGCTGTCGCCGATCCCGACGTGATCGGCCTGGTGCTCACCGGTTCGCGCGCGGTCGGGCTTGTCGCGCCCGAGTCGGACTATGATGTAGTGTTCGTGGTGACTGACCATGCGCTGGACCAGTACGAACATGAGTCCCGTTCCCCACGGCGCGGTTCCGTGATCGATCCGCCTATCTCCACCACCGATATTTGGCACGAAGCACCGCGCACCCTGCAACTGGATTTCATCGCCGACTGGATGCTGCCGGCATGGGCCGAATCGCGGGTGCTCTATGATCGGACGGGTGAGACCACACGGATCATCACCGGCTTGCGGTTGATGCCGGAGCGGAAGGCACGCGAGGAGGCGGCGGCCTGGTACGACGGTTACTTGAACGGGCTCTATCGCTCGCTTAAGTCCTGGCGGCGCGGGAACATGCTCGGTGGGCGCCTGGAAGCGGCCCACTGCGTGGACGCATTGCTGCATACGTTGTTCGCACTTGAGCGACGTTGGCGGCCTTATAGCAGCCGCCTTTCCCTTCATATTGAAGAACTTGCCGGCCAGGGCTGGCGACCCGACGAGCTGCGCGCAATCCTGCTCGACTTAATCTCGACTGGGGATCCTCGGCGCCAGCAGGAGGTTGCCCGGCGCGTGGTGACTTTGATGCGTGAACGGAGCTTCGGCCATGTATACGATAGCTGGAATGGCCGGATAGACATGGCGCTCAGTTGGTCATTCGCCGGTTCGTGACCACGCAACTTGCTCTCGGCACCGCACCCTTGCTCCACCGCGTAGCGCATCAGCCGTCCGAGGCACCGGCAACCCATCCGACCTGCTGTGCCCAGGCGTCGGCCTGGGCCATAACGTTCCAGATGAAAGCAATTGTCTTGGCTGTCAAGCGGCAGCAGCCGTGGGGGGTGCCCAGGGAGTCCGCTGCCGCAGGATGGCGTTGAGGATCAGGAGGAGCTTATGCATGCAGGCGACCAGGGCGACCTTCTTGGGCTTGCCGGCGGCGCACAGCTTGCTGTAGAAGGCACGGATGAGCGGGTTGAACCGGGTGGCCACCAGGGTAGCCATGTAGAGGGCGCAGCGCACGCGCGCCCGCCCACCCCAGACGATGCGCCGGCCGCGCAGGGTACCGCTGTCGGCGGCCAGTGGGGCGACCCCGACCAGGGCGGCGATGGCCTTGCGGTCGAGGGTGCCCAGTTCGGGCAGGTCGGCCAGCAGGGTCAGAGCGGTCGTGGGGCCGATGCCGGGGACCGAGCGGAGCAGGTTCTCGCGCTCCCGCCAGGCGGAGCTGGCCTGCACCGCCTCCTGCAACTGCCCATCCACGTCGGCCAGTTCCGCCTCCAGCCAGTGGATGTGGCGGCGGATCCGGACCTGGACGGCGGGGAGGGCGGTCCCGAAGCGCTGGCGCTCGGCGGTGAGCATCGCCACCAGCTGCTGCCGGCGGGCCAGGAGCGCGCTCAGCTGCTGGGCCTGGGCGTCAGGCACCGGCCGGGGGTCCGGGCGCACCACGTCGGCGAAGCGGGCCAGCAGCTGCGCATCGAGGGCGTCGGTCTTGGCCAACTGCCCCACCGCCTGGGCGAAGCGCCGGACCTGGCGGGGGTTGACCACCGCGACCGCTACCCCGGCCGCCACCAGGGCAGCGACGAGCCCGACCTCCCGCCCGCCGGTAGCCTCGAGCACTACCAGGGTGGGCGCCCGCGCCACCAGGCGGCCCACCAGCGTGGCGATGCCCGGCTCATCGTGCGCCGCCGTCCACTGCTCCCCACTGGGGCGGACAGCGATATCGAATTGTGCCTTGGCGACATCGATTCCAACGAAGCAGGGGGTGTCCATGGCGTGCTCTCCATGCGTCGAACGCGGCCCGGCCTTGCAACATGCGGGCTCGGCGGCCCTAGCAACTGTTCGGGCTCTGGTGTCGGCTGGCCGCGACGACCAGCGCTTTCATTCGGTCACTAGCGACCCAAGGAGAATCGGCCTGTCGCGGCCAGATGGTTGTGAACCATAGTTCAAAGATACAAGGAGTCTCACGATGACTGCTCTAGGGTTCCTTCGAGGCCGAGGATTATGGGTGTGGCCGATCATGGCGTGTGCATTGCTCGCGCTGCTCGCCGCCGGCATTCTAGTCGGGCATGGCGACGGAGCAGCTGCATCGCCCGC
>JAICHN010000561.1 GCA_025924845.1 Chloroflexota bacterium
AGCTCTCGCGCGCCTGGCCCCGCCTGGAGGAGATCAATGGACTGCTCTCACTCTATTTGGCCGGGCTGGTGGTTTGCGGTGGGTGGGGCAAAGGGGGCACCCTGGGCGACGCCCTGGCCGCCGATCTCGGGCGATTCTTCGGTCTGGCGGGCGTACCGGCCGCGGCGGCGTGCCTGCTGGCTCTGGGTTTGGTGCTTACCGCGCATCTGAACGGGCGCCACCTGTGGCTTGGATCGAAGTTCGTCGCGCTGGGTACGCTGCGAGGGGCGCGGGGGATGGCCTGGGGTTTGCGGGGCGCAGGCCGAACGCTCGGTAAGCTGCACAGACCACGGGCAGCCCGGCGGGCAAGCCTCCCGCCGATTCCTGATCAAGGTTCGGCACCGGGCGTCGCGGCTTCAGACGTGGAGTCTTTGCCCGGCCCAGCGGTCGGCGGTCGGCGTAAACGGAGCAAGACGCCCGATCCGATCCCCGAGCTTCCCCTGGAGCCCGAGCTTGAACCGGAGGAGCCCGAGTCTCCGGCCGTCGTGGTCGGCGGGATATGGGCACTGCCGACCATGGATTTGCTGGAGAACGTCCCGGCCGCGAAGGAAACAACCCCGGTTGACACGGGCTTGAGGATGCGCGTGATCGAAGATACCCTGGCTGCCTTCAATGTTCGAGCGCGCGTGACCGGTTTTCATAGCGGCCCTACCGTCACGCAATTCGATGTGCAGCCGGAGCGAGGGGTACGCGTGCAGCGTGTAACGGCCTTACAGAATGACCTGGCTCTCGCCCTGGCGGCACGGAGCATCCGCATGCAGGCGCCCGTGCCCGGGCAGTCCGTCATCGGGATCGAGATTCCCAATGCCAAGCCTTCGGTAGTGACGCTGCGCGAGGTTTTGGAGTCCGATCAGTGCGACTCGATTAAGTCTCCGCTGAAGATTGGGCTGGGCAAGGACGTGTCCGGCACTCCGGTCCTCGCTGATCTGGCGAGGATGCCGCACTTGCTGATCGCGGGTTCGACCGGTTCGGGGAAGAGCGTCTGCCTCAATTCGTTGATTAGCTGCCTCCTGTTCCACAACAGCCCGGAGCGCCTCCGCCTCCTCATGGTAGACCCCAAGATGGTCGAACTGACCGTGTTCAACGAGGTGCCCCACCTGCTGGCCCCCGTAGTGACCGATGTAACCAAGGTCACGGGAACCCTGAAGTGGGCGCTTAAGGAGATGCACCGCCGCTACAAGAAGTTCGCCGAAGTCAAGGCGCGCAATCTTGCCCGCTTCAATGAGATGCAGACCGACCCGAAGAACCGCCTGCCGTTCATCGTGTTAATTATCGACGAATTGGCCGACTTGATGATGGTTTCGCCCGAGGACGTGGAGGACGGCATCTGTCGTCTAGCCCAGTTGGCTCGCGCCACGGGCATGCATCTGGTGGTGGCCACGCAGCGCCCTTCGGTGGATGTGATCACCGGACTGATTAAGGCAAATTTTCCGGCCCGCATCGCCTTCGCGGTCAGTTCGCAGGTCGATTCACGCACCATTCTGGACCAGGGGGGAGCCGAGAAGCTCATGGGACGGGGTGATATGCTCTATCAGCCCAGTGACGAAGGTAAGCCGATCCGCGTACAGGGGGCATTTCTCTCCGACAAGGAAATCGAATCCATCGTCGGTTTCTGGAAGCAAAACACCCGTCACGAGTTGGAGCGCATTCCCGATGCCGAACTGGAGCCTCCCGCCAAGGACGAGGAATCGGACAGTGACGACAAGTTGCTCAAGGAAGCGATTAAGGTGCTGCGCGAATATAACCGCGCTTCGGTGTCGTTGCTCCAGCGCCGCCTCAGCATAGGCTACACGCGCGCCGCCCGCCTCCTCGATACCCTCGAGGATCGAGGCGTAGTCGGCCCTTCGGAGGATGGACGCTCCCGTATCGTTCTGGCCACGCGTGATTCGGATCCAGACGACGGGGTGGGCGGCGAATCGGCGGGGGACGAAGATTTACCGCTTTGACCCGGGGATCGGCTTGGGGACGGGGTAACCGGAGTCCTGAAGCCCAGATGAACAGTCAGTTCCCTCTGTTCATCTGGGCTTCAGGACCCGCTCATGAGCTGTACGCGAAGCTCCGCCGACTTTTCCTCCCGCGCCTGCCAATCAATGTCCGCCCTGGGCTCGTACACATGGGGCGCGAAACTGCTCCGCGCCATGCGTCGTGCTTCCGGAATGTCGCGCACCACTCCGTGCGCCATGGCCTGCACCAGGACATTGCCGAGCGCCGTCGCTTCGGCCGGACCGGCGAGGACAGGTCGGCCGCAGGCGTCGGCGGTGAGTTGACAGAGCAGAGTATTGCGTGAGCCGCCGCCCACAATGTGGATTGTGCGGACTGCCTTGCCGGTCAACCGCTCTACGCTGTTCGTCGCTTCACGGTACCTGAGGGCCAGCCCCTCGAGAATGACGCGGAGCAACGTTACGGGATCGTCGATCGGGGGTGCGCCCACGCGGCGGAACTGTGCGGCGATTGCCGAAGGCATATCGTGAGGATGCAAGAAAGCGGGGTCGTCAACGCCGAGTACGATCCCTGGTGACGGTAGATTAGCCGCCTGCGCGGTCAGTTCGGCATAGGTTCGGTTTCGGCCGTCCCGCGCCCAGGCTCGACGGCATTCCTGCACCAACCAGAGGCCCATGATGTTGGTCAGGAATCTAAAGGTTCCTCCAACTCCTCGCTCGTTGGTGAAGCCTGCCAGACGCGCTTCGCTGGTCAGCACGGGGCTTTCCAGTTCGACGCCCAGGAGCGACCAGGTACCGGAGCTGATGTACGCATGATCCGGCCCGCCGGCGGTTACGGCGACCACGGCAGCGGCGGTATCGTGGGTGGGCGGCGCGATAATGGGCACTGCGCCCAGGCCACATGCCTCCTGGAGAGCGCGCCGCAGAGTGCCCAACACGGTACCGGCATGCGTAGGGGGGAGCAGCATGTGGCTTGGCACGCCGAGCCGTTCGAGCAGGTCGGTGGCCCACTGTCCATCCACGCCCAGAGCGCCAGTCGTGCCCGCGTTGGTGATTTCGCTGGCCCGTTCAGCGCCCAGCCAGTGATGGAGGAGGTCCGGCATCTGCAGCAGCGTCGTCGCCTGCTCCAGGAGGCGCCGGCCGTCAGTAGACTCCGCGATCAACTGATAGATCGTGTTGAAGGGAAGTTGGGCGATACCGGTTCGCTGGTACTGTTCATCCGCTGAGACGATGCGCGCGGCCCGCTCGCGGACACCGTCGGTTCGCGCGTTCCGATAATGGACAGGTGCGCCGAGCAGGTGATCGTCGGCGTCCAGAAGG
>JAICHN010000562.1 GCA_025924845.1 Chloroflexota bacterium
GGCGAGCCGGAAGCGGTGGTGAGCGCGGAGACGTGGCGCGGCGGCGAGGGGGTGACCGCCGTGTTACGCTGTCCCGGCGATGCGCGCTGTGTGCTCACCTGGGTCAACCTGCCCGATCTGCGTCACTACAGTCAGGAACTGGCGTTCTATGGACCGGCGGATCGGGTAACCATTCGCTTTCCCTCGCCCTTCCTGCGCAACGAGCCGACGACATTGTTGGTCGAAGGCATGGAGGACGGCACTGCCTGGGAGACGTCCCTGACCGTGTCCTACGAGGAGGCATTCAAGCGCGAGTTGGTGCATTTCCACGAGTGCATCGTCGAGGGCCGCGCTCCACTGGTCTCGGGGCAGGAGGGGCGGCAGGATTTGATCGTCTTGCAGGCTATCGCGCGAACGATGATGAGTGGCCAACCGTCCATGATCGGCTAAATCCGTATTTCGTGCGGACCTATGGAGGTAGTGCGCCGGTGAGGCGCGGAGGGAATGATGAAGGAAGGAGTACGGGCATGTCCGAGCACGTGCGCGCGGCCGTGATGGTGGAGCCCGGCAGACTGGAGGTGCGCGAGTTTTCCCTGCCCGAGCCCGAGCCGGGCGCCGTACTACTCAAGATGCAACTGTCCGGCGTCCGCGGCACCGATAAGCACACCTTACGAGGCGAAACCAAGCAGTATGCCGGGACGCCGCACGAGCGCGACGTGCCATTCCCCATCATCCCCGGCCACGAGAACGTCGGCGTGGTGGCGGCCACGGGCGGCGAGGTGCGCGCCTTCGACGGTGAGCCCGTGCGGGTGGGCGATAGGGTGGTGCCGGCGGCCAACATCACCTGTGGGCAGTGTTACTACTGCAAAGGCGGTTTCCCCTACTACATGTGCGAGCATCTGGAGGATTACGGCAACAGCCTCTCTGTTGCTCGCGTCCCGCATCTCTTCGGAGGGTGGGCCGAGTACATGTATATTCTCCCCGGCACTCATCTTTACCACGTGCCCGACGACCTCCCGTCCCATATCGCCGTGCTGACCGAGGTCATGGCAGTGACGGCCGGACTCGACAAGGCCAAGGAGTTCTCCTCGCCCCAGGAGGGCTTCCGCTTTGGGGATACGGTCGTGATCCAGGGTGTAGGGCCACTGGGACTCTGCCACCTGATCAAGGCTCGTCTGCTCGGGGCCGGGGATATCATCGCCATCGATGCTTTTCCCTCTCGCCTGGCGATGGCGCGGCGCTGCGGCGCCGATCATACAATCGAGCTTCAACAGGCCACGGCAGTCGAGCGCGTGGAGGCCGTACGGAGCTGGACGCACGGCCGCGGCGCCGACCTGGTGGTGGATTGCTCGGGCGTGGCCCAGGCCGTGCCCGAGGGCCTCGATATGACCCGGGTCGGCGGGATGTTTATCGAGGCCGGCGCCTTCGTGGATATGGGACCGGTGCCGATCAACCCGAACCTCCACTTCTGCATCAAGAATATCCGCCTGCTGGGCATAGGCGAGGAGGCGGCGACGGCCTACGGGCCGACCATGACGGTATTGGCCAAGGCGCAACACCATTACCCGCTCGGTGAGATCGTCAGCCACCGTTTTGGTCTTGAGCAAGCGGCGGACGCGGTAAGGACTTCCATGGCCGACGAAGCCATGAAGGTGGTTATCAGTCCCGAGGTTGGGTGACGGATGACAATGACTACCCTTGAAGAAAGAGAGAAAACGTGAAGGTACAGGTGTGCCGGGACAGCGCGGAGGCCGGACGCGCCGCGGCGGCATCGGCGGCACAATACCTACGGGACGCCATTCGCGCTCGGGGAGCGGCCCGCGTCATCGCCGCCACGGGCGCGTCGCAGTTCAACTTTCTGGCCAACCTGGTGGCCGAGCCGGATGTTCCCTGGTCGCGGGTGACCATGTTCCACCTCGACGAGTACATCGGCCTGCCGGGAGATCATCCGGCGAGCTTCCGGCGCTACCTCCGTGAGCGCCTGATTAACAAGGTCCACCCCGGCGCCTCTGTTCTGATCGACGGCGAGGCCGACCCCGCGGAGGAGTGTGCTCGCATCGGCGCGCTGATCGCGGCGGCGCCGGTGGACATCGCCTTCGTAGGGATAGGGGAAAACGGGCATCTGGCATTCAATGATCCGCCCGCGGATTTCGAGGAGGAGCAGCCCTATACAGTGGTCAATCTGGATGATGCTTGTCGTCGCCAGCAGCTTGGCGAGGGCTGGTTCCCCTGTCTCGACGACGTGCCGCGCCGCGCTATTTCGATGTCGATCCGGCAGATTATGCGGGCGCGCGCCATCGTGTGTACCGTGCCGGAGGCACGGAAGGCCCCTGCGGTGCGTGCCTGTCTGGAGGAGGAGATCTCCCCGCTGTGGCCGGCCTCGATCCTGCGCCTCCACCCCCACGTCGAACTCTACCTTGACCGGGACAGCGCCGCGTTGCTCACCCCATCGAACGGCGCCGGGCGGGCCACGCCGTGAAAATTACCGGCGTGCGCGCCCAACTCCTCGTCTTCCCCTTGCCCGCCGTCTTCATGCCTGCCTGGGCGCGCGGGCGGCCCATGCGTGAGCTGACCATGGTGTAGAGACCGATGAGGGGATTACAGGGCTCGGCGCGGCGCACGGCGGCGCCGAGGTGTTGGTCGCCATTGAGCGTTTCGTGCGGCCCTATTTGTTGGGCCAGGATCCCATGGCAGTGGAGGTACTGACCGGCATCCTGCGCGACGCCGAGATCCTGGGACCGCCCATGTACTTCATGGAGATTCCGCTGTGGGACATCATCGGCAAACGCGCCGGCCTGCCGGTATACAAACTCTGGGGCGGCTATCAATCGGCGGTATCGGCGTATTGCGCGACCGGAGAAGTGCGGCCTCCGCCCCAGCGCGTCGAGGACGCCCAACGTATGATCGACGAGGGCTTCCGTGCCCTCAAGCTCCGCTTCCACCACGACGATCCTTCCGAGGATCTGGCGGTCGTGCAGGCTCTCCGTCACGCGGTCGGGGCCCGCCTGGAGATCATCGTCGACGCCAACCAGGCGGGCGTGGAACCGGGGCTGTCCGGCCATCGCGCGTGGGGGTACCGAACGGCCTATCGCGTGGCTCGCGCTTTAGAGGACCTGGACGTGCTTTGGCTCGAAGAGCCCTTACCGCGGCACGACTATGAAGGCCTGGCCCGTCTGCGCTCGAACCTCAATTCCCTGATGTTGGCCGGCGGCGAGGACAACCACGGCTTGCATGAGTTCAAGTTGTTGCTCGACCAAGATTGTTACGACATCCTGCAGCTCGACGCGCTGTTCTCGGAA